>DPSI01000326.1 GCA_003527165.1 Pseudomonas sp. | reverse complement strand
GTAATGCGGTTCTGCTATTGAGCCGACGCAACGAGCCGCTGCGGGCGATCCAGGCACAGCTGGACAAGAAGCTGCCAGTCAAGGCGTACACGATTCACCGGGCGAAGGGGCTGCAGGCGGAGGTTGCGATCATCGTCGACGACTGCATGCCGCCGGAAAAGCATCCGTTGCGCAATGCGCTGTATGCCTATTCGGGTTTCTTTCGTAACAGCTACGACCAGGCCATGGCCGATGAGAGCCACCGTCTGGCCTATGTGGCGATCACCCGCGGTGTGAGCCGGGTGCTCTGGTTTACCCAGAAAGCCCAAGGTCCAACGCGGCTGCTGACAGGCCGGGGAAAGAACCGCTAGCAACACGCAAACGGCGCCATGTACTTGCATACGCAAGGGCGGCCCACCGCGAACGTTTTTCGAAAATGGCGATGCGGGTTGGCATCCAGGTGGCGCAGCGCCTTGGCAGATATTCCATGCGCCACCAAGGCTGCACTGCTAGCGGATGTCACCGGTTTACGGCTAGGGTTCAAGCTTTGGCGCGAAGCGTCGGTGGATATGAGGGTAGACGGATGGTGAAGCTCTGGGGCCGGATCAACTCAACCAATGTGAAGAAGGCGCTTTGGTGTCTGGAAGAGCTCGGTGTTCCCTATACACGCATCGATGCGGGTGGCGCCTTCGGCGTAGTCGATGAGTCCGATTATGCTGCGATGAATCCGAATCGCCTGGTGCCATGCCTGCAAGATGGCGAACTGGTGCTCTGGGAGTCCAATGCCATCGTCCGCTACCTGGCGGCGCAATATGGCGAAGAGACGCTGTGGAATGCCAATCCGCGCCAGCGTGCCGGGGCCGACAAATGGATGGACTGGGTAACGTCATCCCTGGCGGCACCGTTCCGCCCGCTGTTCTGGAACATCGTGCGCACCGCCCCGGAACAGCGTGACATGGCTGCGGTGCAAGCGGCACTGGAGCAGAGCGGCAACCTGCTTGCCATCGCCGATCGTGCCCTGGCAGCACAGCCGTACCTGTCGGGTGAGTCCTTTGGCATGGGCGACATTCCGCTGGGTTGCTTTGCCTACGCATGGTTCGAGATGCCGATCGAGCGTCCGGAGCATCCGCATCTTCTTGACTGGTATCGACGCCTGCAGCAGAGGATGGCTTTTCAGACCGCCGTGATGACACCGCTGACCTAGCGCCTGACAATTTGGGCGGACTCGTTATTCAGTCAGTCGAGAGCTCTGGCGTTATTCGGCGATATGCTGGGATGGAAGCTGGCGGCTGCCGAACGCTTGACGAACAAGCTCCGGCAGCTGCTCTCCGGCTGGCCCGATCAACGCATATTCACGTTCACCATGGCTGCACGTCGCTTGTGGATTGACGTGCACGACCACAGCTCCGGACTCCCAGGCCTGCACTGGTATCCCGGCAGCCGGGTAGACCACGCCGGACGTGCCCACCGACAACAGCAGGTCGCACCGCTGGGCGGCGGCGAACGCGGCATTCAGGGCGTTGCTGGGTAGGCTCTCGCCGAACCAGACCACACCGGGGCGCAGCTGGCCGCCACAGGCCGAACAGCGTGGTGGCTGCAATCGACGGCCAGCTTCCGGTTCGTCGGGCACGCCCAGCGGTTCTTTCGGGGCTTTGCCGCAATCGAAACAGCGAGGCTGATGCAGGCTGCCATGAAGATGGATGACACCGATGCTGCCGGCGCGCTCATGCAGATCATCCACATTCTGCGAAACGAGGGTGAGGCGGGGTACCTGCCGAGCCAGCTCGGCGATGGCCCGGTGCGCGGGGTTCGGCTGGGCCTGCAGGACCTTCATGCGCCGCCATTCGTACCAGCCCCAGACCAACGCGGGGTCGGCACGGAAGGCGTCGGGGGTTGCCAGCGAGGTGGCGTCGAAGCGCTCCCAGAGGCCGGTCAGCGAGTCGCGAAAGGTCGGAACGCCGCTTTCGGCCGAGACGCCAGCGCCGGTGAAAACGACAATGTCGCGGGCATTGCGCACGGCATCGATCAGAGTGTCCGAAATCATGGGTGCGGCTCCTGTGGCTATCGCCCTAGCTTTTACACGGAGCCAATCAAAGCATTGGACAGCGCCGATTCCAAGCCAAGCAAGGGCGCTTTGGAGCGCTTCAGGGCTGGCGCGGCGCGTTTGCTCGGAGGGTCAGGTCACGAGACTCGCGAATAGGCCCCAGAATTACTGACCGGAGGGACTGGCCTGATCGGCGGGCGCTATGCGAGTACTGGCTGGCCGAGGGGCACAAAATCTGGGTCTGGAGCCGTTCGCCCGAACGGGTGACCGAACGCTGCGGCGAGCGGGTGATGGGCGTCGGTCAACTGCACGAGCTTGATCAGGTACCGCTGGATGCCGTCATCAATCTGGCCGGTGCGCCGATCGCTGATCGGCCCTGGACCCGATCACGACGTCTGTTGCTATGGAACAGCCGGGTCAGTCTCACCGAACAGTTGGTCGAATAGCTGTCCGGACGCCAGCAGCAACCGCAGGTGCTGACATCCGGTTCGGCAGTTGGATGGTATGGCGATGGTGGCGAGCGCGAGCTGAGCGAGGATGATGGCCCGACCAGCAACGATTTTGCCAGCCAGCTCTGCGGGGCCTGGGAAGAAAGCGCCATGCGCGCGAAGCGTCTCGGGATGCATGTCGTGCTGGTGCGCACCGGCCTGGTCCTGGCCCGCCAAGGTGGATTTCTGCAGCGCCTGATGCCACTGTTTCGATTGGGGCTGGGCGGACGTCAGGGCAACGGTCGTCAGTGGATGCCCTGGATTCACATAGATGACGAAATTGCCCTGATAGATTTTCTGTTGCGGCAGCCAGCGGCGCATGGACCCTACAATGCCTGCTCGCCGCAACCGGTACGCAACGCCGAATTCGCCAAGGCGTTGGGGCGCAGCCTGCGGCGACCGGCGATATTACCGGTACCGTCGCAGGCCTTGAGGCTCGGTCTCGGCGAATTGTCCGGATTGATTCTCGGTGGACAGAAAGCGATCCCGGCGCGGCTGCAGGCGGCGGGTTTCCGCTTTCGCTTTGTCAAGCTGGATGCGGCATTGGCGGACCTGCGCAAGGTGTAGCCACTGTGTGAGAATAGCGCCGCCGGCCAACGGGTTGCGGCGCGATCCTTTAAATCAGTTGTCAGGAATGTGCATGTCCGAGCAGGCGTTGTTGTTGGTCAATCTGGGTTCACCGGCGTCCACCGAAGTGGCAGACGTGCGCCGCTACCTCAACCAGTTTCTGATGGATCCCTATGTCATCAACCTGCCATGGCCTGTTCGCCGGCTGCTGGTCTCACTGATTCTGATCAAACGCCCTGAACAGTCCGCCCATGCCTATGCGTCCATTTGGTGGCCGGAAGGCTCGCCGCTGGTGGTGCTCAGCCAACGCCTGGGCGATGCGGTCCGCCCTCACTGGAAGGATGGACCGGTGGAACTGGCGATGCGCTATGGCGAGCCGTCCATTGAGGGTTCGCTGCTCAAGCTGGCGGAGCAGGGCATCAAGCGGGTCACCTTGGCGCCGTTGTATCCACAGTTCGCCGATAGCACCACGACGACTGCGATAGAAGAGGCGCGCCGGGTGATCCGCGAAAAGAGCCTCGACATTCAACTGTCGATCCTGCAGCCATTTTTCGACCAGCCGGAATACCTGGACGCGCTGGTCGAAAGCGTCAAACCACACTTGGAACAACCGTTCGATCACCTGCTGCTGAGCTTTCACGGATTGCCGGAGCGTCACTTGCTCAAGGCGGACCCAACCGGTTCGCACTGCCTGAAGACCGCCGACTGCTGCCAGCGCGCTGAAGGCGCGGTGCTCGCCGGTTGCTACCGTGCCCAGTGCATTCAGAGCGCCGCGGCCTTCGCCGAGCGCGCCGGACTGGCTGCGGAACAGTGGTCGGTGTCGTTCCAGTCGCGTCTGGGTCGCGCCAAGTGGATCGAGCCCTATACCGAGGCACATCTGGAAGCGCTGGCCGCAAAGGGCGTGAAGAAGCTGCTGGTGATGTGTCCGGCTTTCGTGTCCGACTGCATCGAAACACTGGAAGAAATTGGCGACCGCGGCCGCGAACAGTTCATTGCAGCTGGCGGCGAGGACCTGCAATTGATCCCTTGCCTGAACACCCATGAACGTTGGGTTCAGGCCCTGGTCACGCTGTGTCGCAGGGCTCCGCAGGCCTTGTAGCAGAGGCCGCAAGCGCGGCCTGCTTGGTTCTAGGCGCCATGGGCATGCGCAGGGTTGCGAGCAGGTGAATCTACCGGCAATGCCGGCAATGCCCCGGCTTCAAGCTCCAGAGCTTCGAATTCGGCCAGCGGAACGGGGCAGCTGAACAAGTAGCCTTGGAACATTTCGCAGCCGTTAGCGATGAGCAGCGAACGCTGCGCCTCCGTTTCGACGCCTTCAGCGATGACCTCCAGATTGAGCCCGTCAGCGAGGGCGCAAGTGGCCCGGATGATGGTCTGGCTGCTGGTGTCTTCGACCAGCTGACGGACGAACGACTGGTCAATCTTCAACTGGTCGAGCGGTAATTGTTGCAGGTAGGCCATCGATGAATAACCGGTGCCGAAGTCGTCGATGGAGAACCGGATACCGTGCTGTTTCAGGGTTTTCATCCGAATGACCGCCTCTTCCATGTCGTCCAGCAGCAGTGATTCGGTGATTTCGAGCTTGAGCAATCGTGGGTCGGCACCGGTGCGCTCGAGCAACGCAAGCAAGCGATGGACGAAGTCGGCCTGATACAGCAGGCTTGCGCTGAGGTTGACTGCCAGCGTCAGTTTGGCCCGGCGTGGTTGATCGGCCCATGCGGCGAGCTGCTCGCACGCCTGGCTGAGCACGACGAAATCCAAGGCTTCGATCAGCCCGGCCCGCTCGGCCGGCCCGATAAAATGGAGGGGAGAAAGCAGGCCGCGCTGCGGATGCTGCCATCGCACGAGCACTTCGGCGCCGATGAGCCCCCGATGTCGATCGATTTGCGGCTGGAAGTGAATCACGAACTCACCGGTCTTGAGGCCACGTCGAATCTCATCTTCCAGGCGCAGGCGCTCCTGTACGGCTTGCTGCATGCGCGGGTCGAAGAAGCGCAGCGCGTTCTTGCCCGCTTGCTTGGCTTCGTACATGGACATGTCGGCGCGCTTCATCAACTCCTCAGCGTCACAGTCGCTGGCGTTGAGCAGCACCACACCGATACTGGCGCTGCTGTGCAGCAGCAGTGATCCCAGCCGGTAAGGCTGGCTGAGCGCCAAGAGAATCTTCTCGCCGATCTGCTCGGCCTGGGCTGCCGTATATTCGGCCTTCACGTCCAGCTCCTCGAGCATGACCACGAACTCGTCGCCGCCGAGGCGGGCGACGGTGTCGATGCCGCGAACCTCGCCGTTCAGTCGTTCGGCGACCATGCAAAGCAACTGATCGCCGGCCTGATGGCCATGAAGATCATTGATGTTCTTGAAGTTATCGAGGTCGATGAACATGAGCGCGCCGTAGTGCTGGCTGCGGGCGGTGGCCGCCAAGGCCTGCTTGAGACGGTCGAGCAACAGACGGCGGTTGGGCAGGCCAGTAAGAGCGTCGTAGAAGGCGAGGTGATGAATGCGCTCTTCCGCTTCCTTGCGCTCGGTGATATCGGTGAAAGCCGCAACGTAGTGTGACACCTTGCCCTGCGCGTCGAGCACCGTATTGATCGACAGCCATTCGGGGTATATCTCGCCGCTCTTGCGCCGGTTCCATATTTCGCCCTGCCAGGCGCCGGTCTGCTCGATGCTGCGCCACATGGCCAGGTAGAAATCGGGCGAATGGCGGCCAGATGCGAGCAGGCGCGTATCCTGACCGATGGCTTCGTCCGCGCTGTAACCGCTGATATCGCTGAATGCCTGATTCACCCGCAGGATGCGGTTCTCTGCGTTGGTAATGATCATGCCTTGTTGGCATTCGAATGCAATCGAGGCGATGCGGCGCTCCTGCTCGGCATTGGCACGGTCGCTGATGTCTCGACTCAGGCAGACCACCGCCGGCTTGTACGGCTGCGCCAGCATCAGGCGGTGGGCGCGAACTTCGAACACTCTCAATCCGTCCTCGGTCTGGATGGAGTATTCGAGAAGGCCCGGGGAATCGCTGGCAAGTGTGTTGTGGATCAGTTCGCGAAAACGTTGTGCCTGCGGAGCTGGAAGCACATCGTCGACGGTCTTGCCGACCAGTTCCTTACCGATGGTGCGACGCAGAGCGGCGGTGTTGGCGATCACTTCGAGGTAGCGGCCATCTTCATCGAGTACCAGCAGTACGTCGGGCATCGCCTGGGTGATGGCCCGCAAGCGAGCTTCGCTGAGATGCATCGCGCGCTCGATCTGGGCGCGATTGAGAAGGTCGGCCAGCAAAAGACCGAGCAGCACTACTGCGGTGGGTAATACCAGCAACATTGGAAGGGCAACCTGATCCAAGGTCGGCGCCACGAAGGGAGACGGCAACAGCAGCAAGGAGGCAACGACGCAAACATGCAGCAACAGACCAAACGCCAGCAGTTGCCGGAAGCCAATGCTCAGTTGCCCGCGGTGATGAACATACCGATAGCCGAGGCCCAGGATGATCGCCAACAGAATGTTGAGCAGCCCAACCCAGACACCCGGGCCTCCGAGCCACACCCGATAACCTCCAGCCAACAGTCCGGCAATGCCGGCGACGAGCGGCCCGCCAAACAGCGCGCCCATGCTCAGCACGACGGTGCGTGCATCGAAGACGATCCCCGACTGCACCGCGATCGGCATTAGCATGCCGACGATGCAGGCGCCTCCGAACCACATGCCCGCCATGGCCTGTGCCCATAGCTGGTGACTCTGCCCCCAACGGCGCGCCGTGAAGGAGAGCAGCCAGCAGAGCGCTAGGAGCACCGTTGCGTTTTCGACGAAAGCGTAGGAAGTCAAAGAAGCAGATCCAGATACAGCCGCCGTTCAGGTTGGCGGGAACTTAATGGCATATAGCTATTATTCGCGTTTTTGGCTCGGCTTGCATCAGATGCATCGGCCGGCAACGCAGAAGGCCCAACCTGAGTCGGTGACCTAGCACCAAGCATATCGGCCATGGTTAGGCAGGCTGAAGTGCTACAGGGTAAACGGCGACCAGAGGCGGTTAGCGTTCAATCCGGCGAGTTGTTTACAGAGTTATCGGACTTGGCTTCAGGGGATGTTTTCTGGACGCGGATGAAGGGGTGAGCAGGTCACCTTCGTTGAATATTGGGTGATTGGTAGTTCGTGCCAGGATTCACTGCCATCCTTCTGAGGAAACGCCAAACGAATACCGGATTGCCGAACGGAGCGCAGGGTTCGATGCTTAAGCATCATTGCGGCGACCCAGGTTCGGCGCGATGCTCACTGTCCCACAGCCGGAAACACGCAGCCCAATGCATGCCTCGTCCGATCTTTCCCAGCGTCCGCCACAGGTAACCTTGGCTAACGGCTTGCGCGTGCGCCTGTTGCCATTGTCGAACAGCTCGCAGGCTGCGGCTCTGGTGCGGGTACATGCCGGCGCTCATGATGCCCCGAGGGCATACCCCGGGCTGGCCCATTTTCTTGAACATCTGCTTTTCCTCGGCAGTCGCGACTACCCCGCGGTACAAAGCCTGATGCCCTTCGTTCAGGGGTGCGGTGGGCAATTGAACGCCTCGACTCGGGAACGACACACCGACTTCTTCTTTCAGTTGCCGGCCGGCCAGCTCGAAGAGGGTTTGCGCCGCCTCCTCGATATGCTGGCGCATCCGCTGCTCGACCCCGAGGCACAGCTGCGCGAGCGCGAGGTCCTGCAGGCCGAGTATCGGGCCCGCGCGCAGGACGCCGAAACCCTTTGCGACGCTGCCTTGAGCACAGCTTTCGAGCCAACCCACCCGTTCGCCGGTTTTCATGCAGGCAACCGCAACACATTGCCGGTAGAGGATGCGCAATTTCAGCAGGCATTGCTCGGATATCACCGGCAGTTCTATCACAGCGGCGAAATCGAACTGCTATTGGCCGGGCCTCAGAGCACTGAGCAATTGCTGCGGCTCGCTCGCCTGGCGGACGGCTTGCTTGCGACCGGCAGCGCTGTCACCCGTGACGTGCCGCCCTTGCGCTGCAGCCATGATGCCTGGCTTCGGTTGCAACACGAAAATGGCCAGCCACGCCTCAACCTGCTGTTTGCCCTCGACGGGATGCCGGCGCATTGCATGCCGGCACTGGACCATCTTTCCACCTGGATCACCTCCGAAGCGCCGGGTGGGCTCATCCAACGATTGCGCGCCGAGGACCTGTGCCAGTCATTGAAGCTGCGCATACCTTATTGGTATGCGGGGCAGGGCGTCGTGGTGATCGAATTGGCGTTGACCGATCGAGGGCTAAACGAGCGGGCGGTAATTACCGATGCGGTGCTCGACTGGCTGCAGTTCTTCTCGGACGAGGCGCGCTGGCAGCCATGTCGCGAAGAATATAGGCGCACCCGCCGGCGAAGCCTGCAGGGCACCGAGCCGCTGGCGCGATTGCGCCATTGGGTCGAACCGCTGGCGTGGAGCGACGACAGAGACGAAACGGCCATTCGCCAGGCACTGGACGCGCTGTTGGCGCACATGATCGCATCCGGGCCGCTGGTCCTGACCGCCGATAGTGCCGATTGCGAGCCCATCGAATCCAGCGGATTTCCGCTACGCCTGGCGCTCGAACCGCCACTGCACGCAGAGCCGAAAGCTTGGCACTGGCAACAGCCGCCTGCGAACCCCTGGTTGCGGACTGATTTCGCCCGGGGTGAGGCTCGCCATCTCACACCTGCGCTGCGCTGGCTTGGACCGGAACATGCAAGCGGTCAGGGCGCGTTGTTCGTGCGCTGGCGGTTCGCTGCCAATCAGCCGCCGCCAGGGCTCTGGCATGTGTTGTGGTATGCCTTG
>DPSI01000173.1 GCA_003527165.1 Pseudomonas sp. | reverse complement strand
TGATCGCCTGAGCGGCGGTGTGGAGCGCGCTCATGGACGACCCGCAGAGGCGGCTGACCGTCTGGGCGGCGCTGGTGTGCGGAATGCGCGTCAGCAGCGACGCCATGCGGGCGATGTTCCAGCCCTGCTCCAGGGTCTGGTTGACGCAACCCCAGATCACATCTTCCACCTCGGCCGGATCGATCTCCGGATTGCGTGCCAACAAGCCATCGATCAGGTGCGCGGACATGGTCTCGGCGCGGGTGTTGCGGTGCATGCCGCCCTTGGAACGACCCATCGGGGTACGGCCGAAGTCGACAATGACGACGTCTCTCGGATTAAGGCTCATTTATCTCTATTCCTCTCTTGGAAAACCCCTGAAAGCCACTGCGCCAGGCGGAGCGTCGTTGAGACCAGCCTCGCCCCGCCTGCGCTTGCTACGCTTTCAAAGGCCTTTTAACCGTAGAAGCGCTGGCCGTTGGCAGCCATCTCACGCAGCTTCGCAGTCGGGTGGTACAGCGGGCCCAGGTCGGCGTACTTGTCGGCCAGTGCCACGAACTCGGCGACACCGATCGAATCGATGTAGCGCAGTGCACCACCACGGAAGGGCGGGAAGCCGATGCCATAGATCAGGCCCATATCGGCCTCGGCAGCGGTTTCGACGATCTTGTCTTCCAGGCAGCGAACGGTTTCCAGGCACAGCGGGATCATCATGTAATTGATGATGTCCTCGTCGGTGAGCTCGCGGGTCTCGCTGACGACTGGCTTGAGCAGCTCGTAGGCCTCGGGATCGACCACCTTCTTTGGCTTGCCTTTCTTGTCCAGCTCGTAGGCATAGAAGCCTTTGCCGTTCTTCTGGCCCAGACGGTTGGCCTCGTACATGACGTCGACGGCTGTCCTGGTGTCATCCTTCATGCGATCCGGGAAACCTTCGGCCATCACATCACGGCCGTGGTGGCCGGTGTCCATGCCGACGACATCCATCAGGTACGCCGGACCCATGGGCCAGCCGAACTTTTCCATCACCTTGTCGGCGCGCGCGAAGTCCACACCGTGGGCGATGGCACGAGCGAAGCCGCCGAAGTACGGGAACAGTACGCGGTTGACCAGGAAGCCCGGGCAATCATTGACCACGACCGGGCTCTTGCCCATCTTCTTGGCGTAGGCGACGGTGGTAGCGATCGCAGTTTCGCTGGTCTTCTCGCCACGGATGACTTCCACCAGCGGCATCATGTGCACCGGGTTGAAGAAGTGCATGCCGCAGAAGTTTTCCGGACGCTTGAGCGCCTGGGCCAGCAGGCTGATGGAGATAGTGGAAGTATTGGAGGCGATGATCGCGTCTTCACGCACCAGGCCTTCGACTTCAGCCAGCACCGACTGCTTGATCTTCGGGTTCTCGACCACGGCCTCGACCACGATATCGACGTGACCGAAGTCACCGTAGGACATGGTCGGACGGATGGCATTGAGGGCTTCAGCCATCTTCGCCGGGGTCAGACGGCCTTTCTCGACGCGCTTGCCGAGCAGCTTGGAAGCCTCGTTCAGGCCCATCTGGATACCGTCTTCGCGGATGTCCTTCATCAGGATCGGCGTGCCTTTGAGCGCCGACTGATAAGCGATACCACCGCCCATGATGCCGGCACCGAGCACGGCGGCCAGCTTCACGTCACGCGCTTGCTTGTCGTAGGCCTTGGCTTTTTTCTTCAGCTCCTGATCGCTCAGGAACAGACCGACCAGGCTTTGCGCCACCGAAGTCTTGGCCAGCTTGACGAAGCCGGCGGCCTCGACTTCGATGGCCTTGTCGCGACCGAAGTTGGCGGCTTTCTGGATGGTCTTGATCGCTTCGACCGGCGCCGGATAGTTCGGGCCAGCCTGACCGGCAACGAAGCCCTTGGAGGTTTCGAACGCCATCATCTGCTCGATGGCGTTGAGCTTGAGCTTGTCCAGCTTCGGCTGGCGCTTGGCCTTGTAGTCCAGCTCGCCGGCGATGGCGCGCTTGACCAAGTCCAGCGCGGCGGCTTGCAGCTGCTCTGGCGCAACCACGGCGTCCACGGCGCGAACCTTGAGCGCGTCTTCGGCACGGTTTTCCTTACCGGAAGCAATCCACTCGACGGCGTTATCGACGCCGATCAGGCGCGGCAAGCGCACGGTGCCACCGAAGCCCGGGTAAATACCCAGCTTGACTTCCGGCAGGCCGACCTTGGCGGTGGTGGACATGACGCGGTAATCGGCGGCCATGCACATTTCGAAGCCACCGCCGAGCGCGATGCCGTTAATGGCGGCGACAGTCGGGACGCCCAGGTCTTCGAAGTCGCTGAAGATCTTGTTCGCTTCGAGGTTGCCGGCTACCAGCTCCTCGTCGGACAGCTTGAAGTTGTCGACGAACTCAGTGATGTCGGCACCGACGATGAACACGTCCTTGCCGCTGGTAACGATCACGCCCTTGACCGAAGCGTCCGCCTTGATGGCGTCGACTGCCTGGCGCAGGTCGTTGAGGGTGAGGCGATTGAACTTGTTGACGGACTCACCCTTGAGGTCGAAATTCAATTCGACGATGCCGCTCTCAAGAGCCTTAACCGTGATGGCTTTACCTTCGTAAATCATCAACTGATCTCCACGGTATGGAAGCTGAACGTTACGTGTCGCACGTCACCGGCCCGAAGACCGTCACCGATTCTGGTGTAGCGACACCCGGTGAAACGACACCCACCGACACGATAAACCGGGCTGACGGCATTTGCGTGGCAAACGCTCGATTCATACGCCCGTTTGATTTGGGTGAGCACACCTTCATGGAAAAGCGGCGTATTGTCAATCGGCGATCAAGCCAGAAAACTCACACGGGCAATCGTTCTGCAGATCAACGAACGCAGGGCCGCACAGGACCGTAGGGCCGAACTTGTTCGGCCAGCAAGCCCGCAAAAGGCCGAACAAGTTCGGCCCTGCGATTCCGCGCATCGTCATAGACGGATGCCCCTCACAAGCGCACGAACGCCTTGTACACTGCAAAGCCTTCCACCCGCCCCGTCTATGCCAGGAGTTTCCCATGCCCGCCCCTATTGCCCGCGTCGATCACGGCCAGGACCCTTACAAGTGGCTGGAGAACCGGGACGCGCTCGAGGTGCTCGATTACCTGAAGGCCGAAAACGCTTATCTGGACACTCAGCTGGCCGATCAGCTCGAGCTGCGAGAAGCGCTGTTCCAAGAGATCAAGGGACGCATCCGCGAGACAGACCTTTCGCTGCCCTCGCCCTGGGGGCCCTGGCTGTATTACCAGCGCACCACTGCCGGTGACGAATATCCGCGTCATTACCGCTGTCCTCGGCCGGCGGATGGCTCCTTCAGCGTGGACGAAAGCGCCGAGCAGCTCTTGCTCGACCCCAACGAACTGGCGGCCGGTGGATTCCTGTCGCTGGGGGCCTTCAGCGTCAGCCAGGACCACGGCAAACTGGCCTACAGCCTCGATACCCAGGGCGACGAGATCTATCAACTGTTCGTCAAGGACCTGGCCACAGGCGAAGTGACCGCCCTGCCCTTCGACGATTGCGACGGCAGCATGACCTGGGCCAACGACCACCAGACGCTGTTCTTTGGCGAACTCGACGACACCCACCGGCCGCACAAGATCTATCGGCATCGCCTGGGTGAGAGCGGTCGCACCGAGGTCTATCACGACCCGGACGGCCGCTACTTCGTGCACTGCTACCGCGCCAGCTCCGAACGTCAACTGGTGATCCTGTCCAATAGCAAGACCACCAGCGAAGCCTGGGTCCTATCGGCGGACGAGCCCGAAGGCAGCTGGACGTGCCTGGCACCGCGTCAGGAGGACCACGAATACTTTCCCGACCATGGCCTGCTCGACGGGCAATGGTGCTGGCTGATACGCAGCAACCAGGCCGGTATCAATTTCGCGCTGTACCAGGCGCC
>DPSI01000356.1:558-11433 GCA_003527165.1 Pseudomonas sp. | reverse complement strand
CACGTCCTGGAGGATTTCCTCGGGGGCTTCGAAACCGAACGGCGCTGGATTGCCGATGTTCAGCTTGAGGATGCGATGGCCTTCCTCTTCCAGGCGTTTGGCGTGCTTGAGCACCGGCCCGCGGATGTCGTAGCAGACATTGGCGAGCTTGTTCGATTTGCTGACCTGCATGATCCTGAGTGTCCCGAAGTGAGGGTGCGCCAGGCTCTTGAGTGACTGGCGACGTCTGGCATGAACCCGGGCGCCTTGGCAGCCTGAAACCCCGCTGCCAGACTAGGCGTCTAAGAGCACCGCATCATACGTGCGGCCTGACCACCGGAAAAGGTACAGATCCGCCTTTTTTAGAGAGGGTCTGTTCCCGCTTCGTTCGCGGCCGCGCCGGCGGCTGTTTTTGCGCGAGGCAAGGCATGAGGAGAGAAGTTTGGTTGTTCCAAATGAACGACGAATAACGCAGCATCGCGCAAAAACAGGCCCGGCCCTTCGGGTTGCGCGGCAGATCTCGCCATGCGGCTTGCGGGACTTGGCAAGGGAACAACCATTACCTGCGTCCCGCGCCTTGCCTGGCGAGATTTGACGCAGCAACGCGGCTTGCGACCGAAACGGAAACAGACCCTTTGGAGGTGTACCGATGGACAAGCTTGAAAAACCGCTTGAAACCTGGCGCGAAGAGCTCTCCGACGAGCAATTCCAAGTTTGCCGGCTAGGCGCGACCGAACGCCCTTTCACCGGCAAGTACAACGACACCAAGACGCCAGGCATCTATCACTGCGCCTGTTGCGACGCGCCATTGTTCGACTCGGATGCTAAATTCGATTCCGGCTGCGGCTGGCCGAGCTACTTTCAACCCGTAAGCGACACGGCCATCACCAGCCTCGACGATTTCAGTCACGGCATGCATCGTATCGAGGTCAAGTGCGCTCGCTGCGATGCCCACCTGGGTCATGTGTTCCCCGATGGGCCGGCGCCGACCGGTCTGCGCTACTGCATCAACTCGGCGTCTCTCATTCACAAGCCGCGCGACGCCTGAAGGCGCTTCGCAACGCGTCAACGGGATACCGCCATGCGCGATCCGCTGTTCGAGATTCCCTGCGTCACCATTGATGGTCAGCAGAAAACCCTGGCCGATTTCGATGCGAAAGTGCTGCTGATAGTCAACACTGCCAGCCAGTGTGGCTTCACCCCTCAGTACAAAGGGTTGGAGGCGCTCTGGCAGCGCTATCGCGAGCAGGGGCTGGTGGTGCTCGGGTTTCCCTGTGATCAGTTTGGTCACCAGGAACCGGGTGACGAGGCGCAGATCGCAACCTTCTGCGAGCGCAACTTCGGCGTCAGCTTCCCGCTGTTTGCCAAGGTCCAGGTCAATGGCGGCGATGCCCATCCGATTTTCGTGCAGTTAAAAAAACGGGCGCCGGGTCTGCTCGGCAGCAAGGCGATCAAATGGAACTTCACCAAGTTTCTGGTCGCCGACGAAGGGCGCTCGATCGAGCGCTTCTCGTCGCGGACGCCGCCGGACGCGTTGGCGGCGCGAATCGAATCCCATCTTTAACCCATACAGCAGCGACAAGCCTGATGGCGCGTGCCGCGTCTGTCCGTACATGTTGGAGTCTTTTGAATGGAAGCCGAGCTGAAAGCCTTTTTGCAGCGCGCCGATGCGCTGATTACGCGTCTGGAGCCTTTGCTGCCAGCGCCACGTGCGCCAGTAGATTGGACCAGTAGCTTGGCCGCACGCTGGCACCGCGAGGGGCAGGGCGGCTATCTGCAGCCCTTGAGCGTGTCGCTCGATTTGAATCTGACCGATCTGATCGGCGTCGACCGGCAGCGGGAGCTGTTGTCGAACAATACTCGTCAGTTCGTTTCAGGCCTGCCGGCCAATCATGTCCTACTCTGGGGCTCGCGCGGCACGGGCAAATCCTCGTTGATCCGGGCTCTGCTGGCTGAGCATGCGCCGGCAGGCCTGCGCCTGATCGAGATCGAGCGTGATCATCTGGCTGATCTGCCGAAAGTGGTCGATCAGCTTGCCGGTCAGCCGCAATATTTCGTGGTGTTCTGCGACGATCTTTCATTCGAGGCGGGTGAGGGCGACTACCGCGTGCTAAAAAGCGTGCTGGACGGGTCCTTGGAGCGGGCGCCGGAAAACGTCCTGCTATATGCCACGTCGAATCGCCGGCATCTCGTACCTGAGCGCCAGAGCGACAATGAGAACTGGCAGATGATCGACGGCGAACTGCATCCCAACGAAGCGGTTGAAGACAAGATTGCGCTGTCAGACCGCTTCGGCCTTTGGCTGTCGTTCTACCCCTTCAGTCAGGAACATTATCTGAACGTGGTGCAGCACTGGATCGGGTCGCTGGCTGAACAGGCCGGGCTCAGCTGGAGCTGGGATGAGGCCCTGGAGAAGGATGCTATTCGCTGGGCCACCGCACGGGGCAATCGCAACGGCCGCTGCGCCTATCAGTTCGCTCGGCAGTGGGTGGGGATTCGCCTGCTTTGAGGGTGCGGTACGGCTCACCGGTGTCTGGCATGCGGACGCCGAGGGTATGTTTGATTAGCCGGCGATTCGCCGCGGGGCGCGCCTCCACAAATCCGGCGCGGCCCGCTGCTCTTGTGGGAGGCCCGCCTCGGGGCGAAGCTTTTGCTTTCCGGCAGGACGGCGTCAGAGTCAGCTGGGCTGGGACGTTCTCTTGCCCATCTCGATAAGCTTGGCTGTCATCCGCTGCTCGCCCGGGAGCAGGCTTTCCACCGAGGCGAGCGCCTTCACTCGTGCGAAGTGCGCCGCCAGCGCTGGCCAGCGGCCGGCGTCGATCAGTTCGCCGCCGTGTTCCATGTTGATCAGCTGGCTGGTAAGGGCGATGTCGGCCATCGAGAGCTGATCCCCAACGAAGTAAGGTTGCTGGCCCAACTGCCGCTCAAGGTAATCGAAGTGCGGAGGCAGCTTCTGGTTCAGCGCGGCCTGCACGCTTTCTTCATTGCACGGGTGGCCCGCGCTTGGCTTTAGTATCCGGTTACGGAAAACGCCGAACGTCGTCAAAGGCGCGAGCTCATAGTCGGCGTACTTCTCAAGCCAGCGAATCTGTGCGCGCTCTACCGGACTGTTGCCATACAGTCGAGCGGTCTGTCCGTAGGCCTCTTCGAGGTATTGGCAGATCACACTGGAGTCGGCTAGGCAAAGTTCACCATCCTTCATGGCCGGGATACGGCCAAGTGGATTGAGTTGCAGATACCACTCGGGCGGGGTGAACGGCATGACGACTTCGAGCTGGTAGTCCAGGCGTTTCTCCAGCAGACAGACGCGTACCTTGCGAACGAATGGCGACAATGGCGCACCGAACACGGTCAGGGGCATCGAGATTCTCCACGGCAATAGATATGAAGGCAGCCGGGCGCGCGGAAATCAATATCGAGCGAGTACACGCACCGAGGCCGCAGGTGCGTCTTGCCGCTCAGGCCACCGCCTGCATTCGTCCCGGCCTAACCTAGTAGATGTTGTTCTTTTTCCAGTCATCTTCGCTTTCGAGACTCTTCAAACCTTCGGCCAGCTCGCTGGGTTCGTCAAGCTTCGGTTGCTGTTGGGTCTGTTCGAGCTTATTGGCGTGGGTGTAGCTCGCCTCGAGTTGTTCCAGTTGGGGTTGGTAATCCGCGGGGTTGGCCTGCTTGCGGATATGCTGAATGCCACGCTCGAAGGCGAGACGTGCCTTGTGCGCGCTGCCTTGCTGCAGGGCCAGCTGGCCAACACTGGTGAAATACTCGATATGCAGCATCACCATCATCCGCTGGATCTGCTGGATCCAGCGTTTGGCGGCAGTCGCATCGAGCTGATTCTGCTTGTTGGCCCAGATGATCTGAGCGTGCAGGTCTTCCAGCAATAGGCGAATGTCCTTGGCCTGGGCCTCGGTAGTTACCTTTACCGGCGCGTTTTGCACCGGAATTTCATCGCCCTTGGCAACGGCGCTACGCAGCACATCGACACGAGCACTCACGGCGGCGTTCTTCTTGTCCAGTGGCAATAGCCGTTCGCCCAGGTGCAATTCCAGGCGCGTCAGCAGCAGTTTGAGCGCGGGGGTCATCATCTGACCTGGAAAATTCTCGGAGAGGTTGGCGCAACGGCGCATCCGATCGCTGAGTTCGGCGCGCAAGCGAGCCTTTTCCAGATTGTTTTTTTCGACGATCTGGTTGATGACGCCAATTGCTATCAATATGAATAGGCCAGCAATGACCAATCCTACAATCAGAACTGGGGACACGAGACGCTCCTCTCTTTCGGGCGATTACGTCGAGTGTAGAGCGTTGGATGGCAAGCTGATAGCTCAACGCTACTTCAGGATTCAGTGATGAAAATTTTTTCATATGGCGCTTGACGACCCTACCTGAGCTCCATAGAATGCGCGCCACTTGCAGCGTGAAGCACATCGCAGACGCTGGAAGCCGGAAGAAAGCTGTAGTTTCCGGGCTGCGTCCCCTTCGTCTAGTGGCCTAGGACACCGCCCTTTCACGGCGGTAACAGGGGTTCGAGTCCCCTAGGGGACGCCATTATTCAAGTCGCGATGCGTAAGCGGCGCGAGTCGAGAGACGTTAAATCCGGGGCTATAGCTCAGCTGGGAGAGCGCTTGCATGGCATGCAAGAGGTCGACGGTTCGATCCCGTCTAGCTCCACCAATCCACGACAGGCCGTAACGGTTTACGGCTTGTTTCGCGAAGGTTTCGTCCCCTTCGTCTAGTGGCCTAGGACACCGCCCTTTCACGGCGGTAACAGGGGTTCGAGTCCCCTAGGGGACGCCATTTTTTTGCCCGGTTTGGGCATCAAAGGGTCATTTCTCACGAAATGGCCCTTTTTGTTTTGGGCGCGATTCAGAAGGCGGCCAGCGCCTTTCGATCGGCGTCATCAGGCTGAAGACTCCGGCATGCTGAATGGTCGCTCATAGACGGCCGCTGCGTGCGTGACAAACACCCTGTGCGTGGCTTCCAATAGGCGATCCGGCCGCGCCAGCGGCACTGCACAGCGGAGGTATGCATGATCTGGGACCAAGCCGACGCGTTTGTCATCGACTTCGACGTACAAGCCGATCATATCGACGAGCTCGGGCACGCCAACAATGCGGTTTACGTGACGTGGCTGGAAAGCTGTGCCTGGCAGCACTCGCAGAGCCTGGGCTTGGGGTTGGAAGATTATCGCCGTCTGGATCGCGCAATGGCGGTGCTCAGGCATGAAATTGATTATCTGGCAGCGGCCTATCAGGGGGATCGCCTGCGGTTGGCAACCTGGATCGTCGATTCCGATCAACGCTTGAAGATGAAGCGTAACTTCCAGTTGGTCAGGCCCGCCGATGGCGCAACCTTGCTGCGTGCCCAGACCACATTTGTCTGTATCCAGCTGTCGAGTGGCAAGCCCAAGCGAATGCCCGCCGAGTTTGTCGAGGGGTACGGCAAGGCGCTGGTTCAGCCTTACCCCCTCGAACTGTAAGCGTCAACGCTAACGCTGTTCCGGTTTGCTGACGTCAGCCTCGCGGCGCTCTTCGGCGTCTTCGCGCCAGTCGTCCTGGACCTCCTTCTTCATTTTTTGATCCATGGTTTTGCCGTCTTTCCCTACGTTGGCCGTATTGGCGCGCTGATGGGTCTCGCTCATGGCGCTGCCGTGAGTGTCGCCCGCAGCGCCGTGTGCGCCGTCATGCCTGTCGTCCTGATTGGCCGTCGCACTGGTGGCGATAACGCTGGCAAAGAACGCGGCGGCCAAGGGTGTGGTGTTCATAAGGGAATCCTCCGCTGATAGCTGATTTCAACCTCTCTGATTCGACTCGACGCTCGTATGATTTGTTCGCCTCGAGCGGTTGTCCTCGCGAGCGGTAGATCGGCGATAATGGCCGTCGGCCCGTTTCCATCCGCTGCAAATCGTCTTGTGCGAAGGAAGCGTTCATTGGTGCAGCTACGAGTTTCCCGCCGTTAATCCGACCCGAAAGATCATCCATGTCGATTGCGACTGCTTTTATGCCGCCATCGGAATGCGTGACGACCCCAGTCTCGCGAACCGACCGATTGCGGTAGGCGGGCTGGCCGATCGTCGTGGGGTCATTGCGACCTGCAATTACGAAGCGCGTGCGTATGGTGTGCGCTCGGCCATGGCATCCGGACATGCGCTGAAGTTGTGTCCGGATCTGCTGATCCTGCGGCCTCGCATGGAGGCCTATAAAGAAGCGTCACGCGAGATCCACGGGATCTTTCGAACCTATACCGATCTGATCGAACCTCTATCGCTCGACGAGGCCTATCTCGACGTGAGCGGCTGTGAGCATTTCGCCGGCAGCGCTACCCGTATTGCCCAGGACATTCGTCGGCGGGTCTGGCAGCAGCTGCGGATCACGGTTTCCGCAGGCGTTGCGCCGAACAAGTTTCTGGCCAAGATAGCCAGTGATTGGAATAAACCGGATGGACTCTTCGTGATCACTCCGGATCAGGTCGATGATTTCGTGCTGGCATTGCCAGTCACCAAGCTGCACGGGGTCGGTCGGGTCACCGCCGACAAGCTGAAACGGTCGGGTATCCATACCTGCGCCGACCTGCGCAGCTGGAAGCGTCTGGATCTGGTTCGCGATTTCGGTTCGTTCGGCGAGAGGTTGTGGGGACTGGCGCATGGGATTGATGAGCGGCTGGTTCAGGTTGAAAGCCGGCGTCAGTCGGTCAGCGTCGAGAATACCTATGATCGGGATCTGCCGGATCTCGCCGCCTGCCTCGAGCGGTTGCCGGAGCTGCTCGAGGAGCTCGCCGGGAGAATGGCGCGACTCGATAGCGGTTACCGGCCGGGCCAGCCATTCGTCAAACTCAAATTCCACGACTTCACTCAGACGACCCTCGAACAGGCGGGCGCCGGCCTTGAGCTGGAGGACTACGCCGACCTTCTCGCGGGCGCCTTCGCGCGTGGCAAACGTCCGGTGCGGCTGATCGGCGTTGGGGTTCGCCTGATCGACTTGCGCAGTGGTTTTGAGCAGCTGCGGTTGTTCTAAACATCTACCGTCGGTCGGCTCTGCCGCGGCGGCACTTTCCAGGGACTCCCATTGGTATGCCTGTTGCTCAGGGGTGCCGGTGAGTGCGAAGCCGCCATATTTCAGACGCCTCCCTAGCCGTTCTGCCGGGCTCTGTTCGGCTGAACGGCGACGAGCTGTTTAACGCTTTATATCGAACCGGCCGATAACCGGAAGCTTGCGGAATTTTGACGCAGGTCGATGTAGAGCGGGCGAACGACAATATTTGGTCTCGCCGACTCATTTTGTTAGAGTCTCGCTTGATGCGCGATGGCTAATTGACATCAGTCTCGGTAGATTGCTCCGAGGAGCGTTTGTTCATGCGTGCGGGTCACCGAGTCGTACCAGGAGTGCCTTTCCCGATGGGGTTGTTTTTCAAGCGCCGCAAAACCGCTGCAGGCATTCTGCTGGGCGTCGAATCCGGGCCGCAAGGCATCGCTCTTGCGCAGATCCAACGCGTCGATGGCGAGGCTCCGCAGCTGCTGCGTTGCGATTATTTTGAAGGCGAGCCAGTGGCTCAAGCTGAACTGCTCAAGCAGGCCGTTACCGATCATGGCTTGAATGGCATGTCTGTCAATTTGCTGTTGCATCCTTCCGCTTATCAAATGTTCCTGCTGGAAGCGCCCGAGGTTCCGGCCGAAGAGCTGCGCGACGCGATGCGCTGGCGCGTCAAGGATCTGCTCAGCGAGCCGCTTGAAGACGTTGTCATCGATTGCTTCATCCTTCCCGAAGATGCCTACCGTGGCCGTACGCGCATGGTTTATTGCGTTGTGCTGAACAAGTCCCGGATGAAGGCGTTTCAGACACTGGTGCAGCACGCCGGTCTGACGCTGGCGAGTATCGACATTACCGAGATGGCCTTCCGCAACCTCGGGCTGCTGGCTGGCGCCGGTGCGATCAATCTGGCGCTGCTGCGCCTGCGCACCAGTGAAGGTTTGATCATCGTGCAGAACGGCGCCGATCTGTATATGGCGCGGCGTATCGAACACGGTCTGGCGCGTGCCGAACAGGACCTGTCCGGCACTACGCTGGAAATTCAGCGCTCGCTTGATTACTACGAAAGCCAGCTGGGCAAAGGCTACATCAGCCGCTTGCTGCTCCTGCCGATGAAGCAGGATGGCGAGCGTACCCATCAGGCGCTCGCCAGCGGGCTGGCAGTCAATCTGCAACGGCTGGATCTTCGCGACCTGTTCCCGGGCCAGCCGGCGAGCGATCTTCCGGAGTCGAGTCAGGCTTTCTGTATCGGTGCCGTCGGTGCCGCCCTGCGTCAGGACCGTTGCTGATGCAGAACATCAATCTCTATCAACGCGAACGTCGTCGTGGCGGCGGTCCGCGGCCGCGTCAGATGCGACTGGGCGTAGCCTTGGTTGCTGCGATGTTGGCCATTCATGGTGCCTGGCTGGGCTGGCAGCTGCATTCCGCCGGCGAAGTCGCCGTGCTTGGCGAGCAACAGGCCACACAGGCCGAGGCGAAGCTCGAAGTGGTCAAGGCCGACTTCCACGAACCGACGCTTGACCCACGGCTACCTCGCCAACTGGCCGAGCGCGAAGCCGAAAATCGCGAGCTGCAGCGACTGGCCGACCACTTGAAAACGCTCGATGCGCAGCGCAGCAGCGGCTTCGCGGCGTTGCTGCAGGGGCTGGCCGATCGCCACCCGCCGCAGGGGCTTTGGCTGACGCAGATTCGCTTGCAGGCTGGCGGTGATGATCTGGCATTGCAGGGGCTGACGCAGGATCAGGAACTCCTTCCGCTATATCTGCAGAGCCTTGGCCAAAGCAGCGCATTCAGTGGGCGCGACTTTGCCCATTTCGATCTTCAGCGCGACGACCAAGACCTGCTGCGGTTCCGGTTGTCCTCCCAGGCCGTGATGGAGCAGGGCGATGAATAAACTCCTCCAGCACTGGCGGGCCCTGGCGCCACGCGAACAATGGCTGACCTACGGGGTGGGGTTGGCGCTGCTGATCATGCTCTATGTGCTGCTGGTTGCTGAGCCGCTGGGTCTGCGGATTTCCGCCGAGACCCATCGTCAACAGCTCGCGCACGCCCGCCGACTCGAGGCCGAGACCAGCTTGCTGGATATCCAGGCCAAGCTCGCCGCCGATCCCAACCAGAGCTACCGGCAGGCATTGGCGACGGCACAGGCCAGTCACCAGCAACTGCTTCAGCGCATCGATCTGGAAACCAGCACGCTGGTGTCTCCGGCCAGGATGAAAGTGCTGTTGCAGGACCTGTTGCGCAACCAGGCAAAGCTCAAGCTGGTCGCCCTGGAAAGTTCGAGCGCACCGCTGGCCGTGCCGGCGTCGTCGGCGGCCGAACCCAAGGAGCAGACGGCGCCGCCGGTGGTGTTCTATCGCCACGGCCTGCGCCTGACCCTTGAGGGCGGCTATTTCGATCTACTGGCCTACCTCAGTGCGATCCAGGCCAGCGGCTGGCGCTTGCATTGGGACAGTCTGAATTACGAAGTGGGTGAGGGCGGTGCCAATCGGGCACGCGTCATCCTCGATCTGCATACCTTGAGTCGCGATGCGGGGTGGGTTGGTGTTTAAGTCGGGAGTCAACATGATCGGGCTGGCCGCGCTATTTGTCGCCGCGCCTGTCTTCGCCCTGGATCCCACCCAGCCGCCCGCTGGGCGGGCTGCCAGCGATGTTCCAGAAGTGGTAGCCACCTTGCAGCTGCAGGCCATTCTGCGCAGCCCCGAGCGCGCCAGTGCCGTAATCAACGGGCAAAACCTGAAGGTCGGCGACCGGCTTGGGGATGCCCGCATCCTCGCGGTGCGCCCGCATTCCGTCGTCATTGATCGCCAGGGCACGCAGCAAGAGCTGCGCCTGAGCGCCCCCATCATCCAAACGAGCCGTACCCAGCCATGATGCCGACCCTGATGTTCCGCCTCGGCGTGTTGAGCCTGTTCTGTCTGCTGACTGCCTGTCAGACCTTCGAAGACGGTGATAAGCGTCTGTACGAGCAGAGCAACCGGCTATTCGAAGAAAGCCTGGAGCAGAGCCAGCAGAAAGTCGCGCCCCCGGCCTCGGTGCAGGCCGGTCTGATTCCGCCATTGGCGACCGCCGATAGCCGCGCTGTGAGCGGCCCTCGCTTCGATGTGGCTGTCAGCGACATGCCGGCGCGCGAGTTTTTTCTGAGCTTGATGAACAGCGCTGGGGAAAACCTGCTGGTGCACCCCGGCGTGACCGGTAATGTCACCTTCAGCCTGCGCAACGTTACCCTCGAAGAAACCCTGGCAGCGGTTCGCGACAGCTACGGCTACGATTACCGCCGCACCGCCTACGGCTATCAGATCCAGCCGAACCAGGCGATCACCCGTACCTACGACCTGAACTACCTCAACGTCCAGCGCCAGGGCATGACCGATACCCGGGTGAGCTCGGGCCAGGTCACCAGCAGCGACAATACCGGCGTTGGCGCGGCTGGTACCACGACCAGCAGCACCTCCTCGACGGTCAATGCCAGCCAGCTGCTGACCAGCAGCAACGTCGACTTCTGGAGCGAAGTGCGCGGCGTGGTCGAGATGATGATCGGTAGCGAGGAGGGCAACCAAGTGGTGGTCAATCCGCAGGCCGGGTTGCTCGTGGTGCGTGCCGCCAGCGAAGACCAGCAGGCGGTGGAGCGATTTCTCGCCCAGGCGCAGCGCAATCTGCAGCGCCAGGTCATTCTCGAAACCAAGATTCTCGAGGTGAATCTGTCCGACGGCTTCCAGTCCGGAATCAACTGGGCGCAACTGGGCAGCATGGGCAACGCCGAGATCAGCCTCGGCGTGCAGGGCGACGCCCTGAGCGGACCGAACAACGTTGGCGGTGTTTTCAGCGCGGCCGTGCAGGTGGGTGACTTCAGCGGCATGCTGCAGTTGCTGGA
>DPSI01000356.1:0-487 GCA_003527165.1 Pseudomonas sp. | reverse complement strand
CGGCATGCTGCAGTTGCTGGAGACCCAGGGCGATGTGCGCGTGCTGTCCAGCCCGCGTGTGTCCACGCTGAACAACCAGAAGGCGGTGATCAAAGTCGGGACTGACGAGTTCTTCGTCACCGATGTTTCGACCACCACCACCTCCCTGGCGGGCGGCACCACCGCGCCGGACCTGGACATCACCCTGACGCCGTTCTTCTCCGGCATCTCGCTGGACGTCACCCCGCAGATCGACGAGAACGGCCAGGTCACTCTGCACGTGCGGCCTACCGTGAGCCGGGTAGAGGACCAGAACAAGAGCATCCAGCTGGGCGGCTCGGACAATGTCTTCAATCTGCCACTGGCGCTCTCCACTACGCGCCAGTCCGACTCCATCGTGCGTGCCCGTAGCGGCCAGGTGGTCGTCATTGGCGGCCTGCTGGAAAATCGCAACACCAACAACGATGCGAACATTCCCTGGGCCTCGAAACTGCCAATGGTTGGCGGG
>DPSI01000357.1:2940-4072 GCA_003527165.1 Pseudomonas sp. | reverse complement strand
TGATGCGTCGCGGCCTGCTCGGCCTGGCGCTGGCATCCTGCCTGGCCCTGGTCGCCTGCAACGAAGACACCGGCGAAACCGCCGCCTCGATCCCGGTACCCACCGAGGAAACCGTCGCCACGCCCGCCGAATCCGGACAAGCCATTGCCAAACAGGCCGAGGTGGACAGCTCGCGACTGGAGTCGCTGGCCGAACTCGGCGACAAGCCCCTGGCCCGCCGTGAACTGGACATTCAGAGCTGGCAGACCGCCGGGGGCGCCACGGTGCTGTTCGTCGAAGCCCACCAGCTGCCGATGTTCGATCTGCGCCTGACCTTCGCCGCCGGAAGCAGCCAGGACGGTGGCGTGCCGGGTCTGGCGATGCTGACCAACGCCATGCTCAACGAAGGTGTCGAGGGTAAGGACGTCACCGCCATCGCCGAAGGCTTCGAAGGCCTTGGCGCGGAATTCAGCAACGGCTCCTATCGCGACATGGCGGTTGCCAGCCTGCGCAGCCTGAACGCGCCGGACAAGCGCGAGCCGGCGCTGCAGCTGTTCAGCCAGGTAATCGGTCAGCCGACCTTTCCCGAGGACTCGCTGCAGCGGATCAAGAATCAGGTACTGGCCGGATTCGAATTCCAGAAGCAGAACCCGGGCAAACTGGCCAGTCTCGAACTGTTCGAGCAGCTCTATCAGAGCCACCCCTACGCGCATCCCAGCGAGGGCACTCCGGAAACTATCCCCGCCATCGATGCCGGCCAACTCCGCACCTTTCATGCCAAGGCCTATGCTGCCGGCAACGCCGTGATCGCCCTGGTTGGAGACCTCGACCGCGAGCAGGCCGAGGCCATTGCCGAGCAGGTGTCCAGCGCCTTGCCGCAAGGCCCCGCCTTGCCCGCACCAGCGGTTCCGAGCGAACCCACGGCCGGTCAGCGGCATATTGATTTTCCTTCCAACCAGACCCACCTGATGCTGGCGCAGCTCGGCATCCCGCGTGGCCATCCTGATTACGCCGCGCTGTATCTGGGCAACCAGATCCTCGGCGGCGGTGGCTTCGGCACCCGGCTGATGGAAGAGGTGCGGGAGAAGCGCGGGCTGACATACGGCATTTATTCCGGGTTCAGCCCCATGCAAACCAACGGTCCCTTCATGAT
>DPSI01000357.1:0-2898 GCA_003527165.1 Pseudomonas sp. | reverse complement strand
TGATCAACCTGCAGACTCGCGCCGACCTTTCGGAGGCTACGCTGGGGCTGGTGCAACGGCTGGTCGCCGAATTTCTTGAAGAAGGCCCGACCCAGGCCGAGCTGGAGCGCAGCAAGCGCGAGATCGCCGGCAGCTTTCCGCTGTCCACTGCCAGTAATGCGGACATCGTCGGTCAGCTGGGCAGCATCGGCTTCTATGATCTGCCGCTGACCTACCTCGAAGATTTCATGCAACAGGTCCAGGCACTGTCGGTCGAAGAGGTCAAGACGGCGATGAACAAGCATCTCAGCCCGGACGGCTTCGTGATCGTCACGGCCGGCCCACAAGTCGAACAGAAACCGCTGCCGGCACCGAGCGAGACGCCCCTCGAACAGCCCAGCAGCGTTCCGGAGCATTGATGACCAACCCACCCATCCGCCCTTCTGCCCATGGCGGCCAGGGCCAGCTACGCATCATTGGTGGCGAATGGCGCAGCCGTCGCTTCAGTTTTCCTGATGCCGAAGGCCTGCGACCGACGCCTGACCGCGTCCGCGAAACGCTGTTCAACTGGCTCGCGCCTTATATGTCCGGCGCCCGTGTGCTCGATCCCTTCACCGGCAGCGGCGCGCTCTATCTCGAGGCGCTTTCCCGCGGCGCCAGCATGGCATTGGCCTTGGACCTCAACGCCAACGCCATCGCCAGCCTGCGCAAGCACCTGGATACGCTGAACTGCGGTCAGGGCCAATTGCTGCAAAGTGACGCGCTGCGGTACCTGGAAACCCAGACGCCGACGCCATTCGACCTGGTATTTCTCGATCCGCCATTTAACAAGAATCTGCTGCAACCCGCCTGCGAGCTGCTGGAACACAAGGGCTGGCTGGCCAAGCATGCCTGGGTCTACACCGAAAGCGAGGCCGCGCCCTCGAGCCTCGGCCTGCCCGGCAACTGGCGGCTGCATCGAGAGAAGACGGCCGGCAAGGTGCATTACGCACTGTGGGAGCGCAGCGGCGACCGCTGAACCCAACCGCAGCGCTTGTGCGAAGCCCACCACCGGCGTGGCTTCGCCCCGTCAAGAATCAACAGAACCGCGGGATATACCGCGACCAGCAACAGGGCCACTCAGTGTCCGTGATCTTTCCCGGTACCGCCGCTGAACCCCAATCAGACGCGGCTTTCATTCCCGCCTGGTGGTTACGCGGCAGTCACCTGCAGACCTTATGGAATCCCTTCTGCCGTCGCGCGCCCGCCCTGCAGAGGCGTCGCGAGCGGCTGTGGCTGGCCGACGGTGACTTCATCGACCTCGACTGGCATGGCCCACACGACCTTACGGCGCCGTTGGTGCTGGTGCTGCACGGGCTGACCGGCTCTTCCAGTTCTCACTACGTATTAGGCCTGCAGCAGCAACTGGGCGAACGCAACTGGGCCAGCGTCGCCATCAACTGGCGCGGCTGCTCAGGCGAGCCGAATTTGCTGCCGCGCGCTTACCATTCGGGCGCCAGCGGCGATCTGGCCGAAGTCATCGCCCATCTGCAGGCGGCGCGGCCGCTGGCACCGCTATACGCGGTCGGCTATTCGCTGGGGGGCAACGTGCTGCTCAAATACCTCGGCGAAACCGGCGCAGCGGCACCGCTGCACAGAGCCGTTGCAGTCTCCGTACCCTTCCGCCTGGATCAGTGCGCCGATCGTATCGGCTTGGGCTTTTCGCGGGTCTACCAGGCGCATTTCATGCGTGAGATGGTGGCCTATGTGAAGGGCAAACAGCGACTGTTCGCCCGCCAGGGCAACGCCGATCACCTGTCGGCCCTCGAGCGCCTCGGCTCCCTGCAAGGCATGCGCACTTTCTGGGATTTCGACGGCCGCTTCACCGCGCCACTGCACGGCTATGCTGATGCCCACGATTATTACCGCCGCGCCTCGAGCCGCTATTTCCTGCCTGACATCCGCATCCCGACCCTGCTGATCCAGGCTGAAGACGATCCCTTCGTGTTCCGCCACAGCGTGCCCGAGCCGACCGAACTCTCAGCGACCACCACGCTGGAGCTGCACCGCAACGGTGGACACGTCGGCTTCGTCGAGGGAACGCCGCTCAAACCGCGTTACTACCTGGAACGGCGGATACCGGGATGGTTGGCGGGACGCTGACCCCTAGCCAACGCCCTGGTTTTTGCCAATTAGCGTCCTGAAATGGGCGACTCCATCATGAACGGTCCGTGCAGCTCTGAAAGTAGCCTGGACACCGCTGGGCGCGCGCTCTCCGTCACGAACCTTTCCTCAAGCGTCAGCAGTTGGAAAATGCCCCGGCGCAACATGTTTTTATCCAGCGCGTCATCCGCCGAACTGACCATGGTGTAGAGAAAGCGCACCCAGGACGTCATGATGATCCAGGCGTTGGTCGCCAGCGCCTCCACCTGCGGCGGCGTCATGTCGAGAATGCCGGCTTCGACGAAGCCCTGATAGATGCGCTGCGCGCTCACCAGATGGCGCTTGGCGAACAGGCGATAGCGCTCGGCCAGTTGCTCATCGCTGCTCAGCAGATGCTCGAGGTCCCGATGCAGAAAGCGATAGTTCCACATTGCAGAAAGCAGCGCTTCCAGGTAGCGGGGTTTGTCTTCGATGGTCAGCGCGCGACCTTCCGGCAGTTGCAGAAAGCCGTCGACATCCGCCTCGTAGCGGGCGAACAGCTCGGCGATGATCATCTGCTTGTTGCGGAAGTGGTAATACAGGTTGCCCGGCGAGATTTTCAGGTGCGCGGCGATGTGGTTGGTGGTCACGCTACGCTCGCCCCGGGCATTGAACAGTTCCAGGCTGGCCTGAAGGATACGGTCGCGGGTTTTCGATTTGGGGGACATTGCGAAGAGGTTCATCCGTCGCGCTAAAACCTGGAGGGCAAAGGTAACCTGGCAACCACAGTTGCGCACG
>DPSI01000362.1 GCA_003527165.1 Pseudomonas sp. | reverse complement strand
AAGAAGGCCATCATGGCGGTCGCGAAGTCGGCGAAGGCAATCTTCCAGGCGCCGCCGTGGTGTCCCGCAGCCGCTTTCTTGACCCGTTTAATAATGATCGGCTGGTTGTTGTCCACGGTCAGCTACCGCGCATGGCTTGTTCAAGCTCGGAAAAGCTCGGTCGGTGCGCTGACAGCAGTACCTTGCGACCGAACTCCACCGCCAAGGTCGGCGGCATGCCGGAGGCGGACGAGACGAGGGTCGCCTTGATGCCCTCGTAGAGGTTCAGCTCTTCCTTGGCGTCATGTTCGAGCGCGGCCGCCAGCGGGCCGAAGAAGCCATAGGAGGCGAGAATACCGAGGAAGGTACCGACCAGAGCCGTGCCGACCTTTTCACCGATCTCCGCATTGTTCGCCTCGGCCAGCACCGACATGGTGACGACGATACCCAATACGGCCGCGACGATACCCATCGCGGGCAGGCCGTCGGCGACGCGAGCCACCGCATGAGAGGGATGTTCCAACTCCTCTTTCATGCTGTTGAGTTCCATGTCGAACAGCCCTTCCAGCTCATGCGGGGCCATGTTGCCCGACGACATGATCCGCAGGTAATCGCAGATGAATGCCGTCATCCGTTCGTCTTTCAGGATCGCCGGGTATTTGCTGAAGATCGGGCTGGCACTGGGCTCTTCCAGATCCGCTTCGATCGCCATCATGCCCTCGCGGCGGCTCTTGTTGAGGATTTCATAGAGCAACCCCAGCACTTCCAGATAGTACTTGTGGGTAAACCGCGTACTGAACATCTGCAGCGATTTCCTGAACACAATCTTGATGGTGCTGCCTGGGTTCGCCTGAAGAAAGCCCCCAAGTGCCGCGCCACCGATAATCATCACCTCGAAGGGGTGGATAAGCGCGCCGAGCTTACCGCCGGACAGCACGAAGCCGCCGAGCACGCTGGCGATGACCACGATGATGCCGATAATTTTTGCCATAAGAGATACGTCTAAAACCTGATCACAACACCTGGGAGAAGCCGCGCGACATCGCGCGCCCACTGGGTTACAGGTGGGGCGTATGAAAGAATTGTTCGGGTTATCGGTACTTTTGCGCCAGACTAAAGGCCATCCCGATGAAATGCTAGTTCGCGGCGCCATGACCATGACCCCTCTCCCCCGCACGCTTGCCGCCTGGCTCAAGGCGCTGGACGCCGTTGTGTTGCCTGCGGTCGCCGATCCGTATGCGCGCGTCCAGCGGGCGCTACGCGACAGCAGCATGTCCATGCGCCAAATCGCCGAACTGATCCAGGAAAGCCCGATCCTCGCGCTCACCGTGATTCGCGAAGCCAACCGCAACGCGGCGGCGGCCAGCAAGCCGGCAGAAAGCCTGGAAGTGGCGCTCAGCCGCATCGGCCTGAAAAGGGCCGAAGCTCTGTTCGCTCGGATCCCAGCAGCCCAGCCTCGCGACATTCCGGCGCCGCTGCGCCAGGTGATGCTCATCAGTCATCATGCCAGCCAGCAGGCCAACGGGCTGTTCGCCTCGCGCCTCGCGCGGCTCTGGCAAGAGATCCATTGGAGCAGCCTGCTGTTTCTCGCCCCCGTCTGGGCGTTGATCGCAGCTCACCCGGACCTGCTCGAGACCTGGGAGCAACGGGTACTGGTCAAGCGTGAGCCGGCCCGCCAGGTCGAACAATCTCTGCTGGGCGTGTCGCTGCTCGAGCTCTGTGCAGCGACCGCCGAGCACTGGGGCTTGCCTGGCTGGATCGCCCAGGGCTATCGGCTGCTCAACGAGCATCGGCGCATGCTGATCAAGGCGCTGCACATCGCTCGGGATAACGAGCATCCTCTGCACCAACAACAGATGCTCGATGGCGATCCGCAGTTGCGCCGCTGGCTCACCCTGCCGAGCAATACCATCGTGCTCGCCAACGGCTTGGCGCTCTCGGCGCACCACAGCTGGAGCGGCATTCACAGTCTGCGCTGGCAGCGGCTCGCCGGGCTCTATCTGCAGCTTCCGCTGGCCGAACTGCAGCAAATGACCCATCAGCAAGCTGCGGCCAGTGCGCAAGCCATCGGGCGAACCGATCTCTGGCATCCGGCCCAAGGCCTGCTTTGGCCGTGGGAAAGCGTCTTCCAGGGCGAAAGGGTCTCGAAGCTGCCCGATACCGAAGCGTTGGCGCAATGGCGCACCCATTGCCGCGAGTTGCTCAGCGAACCCTGTCCGTACGACAACGTGGTCCAGCTCACCGCGACTGCCTGCAACGCGCTAACCTGTGCCGGCATGCAACGGGTATTGCTGTTGCTCGTCGACCGCAAGCAACAGCGTCTGGTCAGCCAGCAGACCCGCGGATTGCCGCGCGAGGCCGCCAGACTGACTCTCGATCCGGATCAGAGCCAGGTGTTACGCAGGCTGCTCGACAAGCCCGCATTGCTGCGGCTCAAGCCAGACAACGTAGCCCAGTTCTCCGCGCTGCTGCCAGGCCCGCTGAAGGCACTGTTTCCCAGCGAGCATGTCCTGTTGCGCTCCGTTGGCCATGAAGGCCGGGTAGTCATGCTGCTGGTGGCTGATCAGGGCAACACCGCGTTCAGCGAAATGGGCCTGCAGACGTTTACCAAGACCGTCCAATGCATCGAGCGCGCCTTGGCGGCGTTCAGCAAACGCGGCCGCTGATTTTTTCGCTAGACTTGGCTCTTTCCGACCGACCGAGGCTTGCCGTGTCCGCCTTTTCAACCCTGCCCCTGGTAATCGAACCGGCCGATCTGGCCGAGCGCCTGAGCGCACCCGAGTTGATCCTGGTCGACCTGACCAGCGCGCCCCGCTACGCCGAAGGCCACCTCCCCGGCGCACGATTCGTCGACCCCAAGCTGACTCAGCTCGGCCAGCCGCCGGCGCCGGGAAAACTCCCAGGCAAGCCCCAGCTGGAGGCCCTATTTGGCGCGCTGGGGCATCGCTCCGACGCGGTCTACGTGGTCTACGACGATGAAGGGGGCGGCTGGGCCGGGCGGTTCATCTGGCTGCTGGATATTATCGGTCATCGCCACTACCACTACCTGAACGGCGGCCTGCATGCCTGGCTGGCCGAACAACGGCCGCTGTCGCAAGACAGCCCCACTGTCGCAAGCGGACCGGTCGCCTTGCAGCTCGACGAGGCCCCCAGTGCAACTCGCGAATACATCGAAAGCCGGCTCGGCGCTTCCGATCTAGTCATCTGGGATGCCCGCTCACCCGAGGAATACCGCGGTGAGAAGGCGCTTGCCGCACGCGCCGGTCATATGCCCGGCGCGATCAACTTCGAATGGACTGCGGCAATGGATCCTGCACGCGCCCTGCGTATCCGCGAAGACATCGCCGAACGACTGGAAGCACTCGGCATCACGGCCGACAAGGAAATCGTCACTCACTGCCAGACGCATCACCGCTCCGGCTTCACCTACCTGCTGGCCAAGGCCTTGGGCTATCCGCGAGTCAAGGGATATCCCGGCTCCTGGGGCGAATGGGGCAACCTGCCCGACACCCCAATCCAGCAATGAAAAGGTCATCCATGAAAGATCGCTTGTTCGTATTCAGCCAGTATCTGCTTCCGCATCATCTGATTTCGCGCCTGGCCGGCTGCCTCGCCGAATGCCGCCTACCGTGGGTGAAGAACACCTTCATCAAAGGGTTTATTCGGCATTTTCAGGTGGACATGCGCGAGGCGCAGGTCGAAGACCCGACCGCCTACGAGCATTTCAATGCCTTTTTCACCCGTGCGCTGAAAGACGGCGCCCGGCCGTTGGACCCTGCACCCGGCGCGGTCCTCAACCCCTGCGATGGCGCTATCAGCCAGCTCGGCCGGATCGAGCAGGGTCGGATCTTTCAAGCCAAGGGCCACAGCTACAGCGTGATGGAACTGCTCGGTGGCGACCATGAGCGCGCCGCTCCCTTCATGG
>DPSI01000454.1 GCA_003527165.1 Pseudomonas sp. | reverse complement strand
GCGGGTCTGCACCTGATTGGTCTGATCGGGTGCTGGAATCCATGCGGTCACGAAGTAATGTTGCAACCAGGCGATCCAGCCGCCTTCGACGGTCTGTTTCAGGTTCTTGTCGTCCATGTCCCCCATGGACACCTTGGTGTACGGCTCGTCTTTGGTCCAAAGCGCAGCGCCCAGATAGGTCGCGGTGCCGGTCGCGGTGCTGGATGACGGGTCGCCACTGTCATCACGCTTGAGCTGGCCGAACATATGACCAGTCCAGGGGGTCTCGCTCTGGTTGTCGATCAGATAGCTGACCGCCAGATCATAGTCGCCACGGTCGAAAGTGAAACGCTTGGTGTAGTTGACACCGTCTTCACTGTATTTCAGATCGACAACCAGCTGATTCTGGCCTTCCGCCAGCTGATATTGCTGTTGTTCACTGCTGTACAACGGACGGCCACTGGCCTTGTCTGGGCCATCGCCAATCAAGCCGCTCTGGGCTTCATAAGTGCGCTCGGCACTGCGCTCGAAGAGCTGGAAAGGAACGTCCGGTCGATCTTGGCGACGCGGAAACTCCGGCAAGCGCAGGTCGACAATATCGCCACCACGTGGATCGATTGCGACATCAAGCACATCGGTACGCACGCGGATCAGCTGGGAGCTGGCCTGAGTGTCAGGAAGCGCACTGACCGACTGCCCATCGGCAACGGAAGGAATGTCCTGCTGGGTACCTTCAGCGGTGATGGCTGTCGATGTGTCGGGCAACTGTGCGGCTGAAGATTGTTCCTGACTTGTCTCGGCAGGCAAGGCGGCCTGACCGTAGTCCTGATTCCATTGAAGAACCATCAGGTAGGCAACGACTGCCAATGCGACAAGCAGAATCGAGCGTTTGATATCCATGGTTACTCGGTCATCGAAGATGAATTGGAGGTGTGGTTGGAAGGCACGGGATCATAGCCGCCCGGATTCCATGGATGGCAACGACTGAGCCTGCGCAGGCTCAGCCAGCCACCGCGCAGCAGGCCATGATTCTCGATGGCCTCTTGTGCGTAGCAGGAGCAACTTGGGTAGAAACGACAATGGCTTGCCATCATCGGACTGATGGCATACCGGTAGATCCTGATCGGGATCAAGGCCAGTTCACGCATGGGCGGGCTTGCCCTGTTCCGGATTGCTGGCGGTCTGGGAAGGGGTGCGAGACAACCGCCTCCAGAGCTTGGCGAATTGCCGTGCCAGTTCGGGATTATCCAGATCAGCCAATCCCTTGCGCGCGATCACCACGATGTCCCACCCCGTCAATTCCTTCTGGTGGAGACGAAAGGTTTCACGCAGTTGCCGCTTGATGCGATTGCGTTCCACCGCGAGCTTGACGCTCTTCTTGCCAATCACTAGCCCGATGCGGGGGTGTGACAGTTCATTTTCGCGCACCAGGAGCAGGACATTCCTGCCCGGTAACTTGCCGGAAGGGGAGTCGAAGACTGCTTTGAACTGGCGCGGGGTCAGCAGTCGCTTTTCCCGAGCGAAGTCTCGACTCACTACCTGTTCCGACGTGTTCAGACTGCCAGGCGCTTACGACCTTTGGCGCGACGACGCGACAGCACGGCACGGCCGTTCTTGGTGGCCATACGAGCACGGAAACCGTGGGTGCGAGCGCGCTTGAGGGTGCTGGGTTGGAAAGTGCGTTTCATGATGCGTTACCTGGTGATCCATTGCGGGCCGGAATGGCCCCCTTTTAAGAGACCGGCGATTGTAGAGAAGCCGCGCAGTGAGGTCAATTTCCAACCAGCATGATCAGAGAGAAATAAATAGATAAAAAAGAAAGCTATTAAAGCTCTTCTAATGCAGAGCTTATAAATGGTGGCTGGCTTTTCTGTGGATAACCTTCTGCCGCCCTTGCTATACGCCTGCTAGAGCCATTTCAAAGGTTCTGAGCAAGCGGTGCGTTCACGGTGGGAACGCTTTGGGTTATCTGTGGACTAATCGGATAGTTATCAACAGTGGTGGTTGGCTGTGTGATATTCACAGCCTTTTGACCCCCCTTTAAGCGCGCTTATCAACAGCCTTCTGCAGTGACGCGCTCTGCCGTTATTAAGCGTTTCGCAGCGGTCCTTCCTATAAATGACCTTAGGACTGTGGATAACTGGACAACCCAGGGCTACAATGGCTGCCGTTTACAAGCTCGACAGCGTCTAGGAGATTCCGTGTCGGTGGAACTTTGGCAGCAGTGCATTGACCTCTTAAGGGATGAACTGCCAGCCCAGCAATTCAACACATGGATCCGTCCGCTTCAGGTCGAAGCCGAGGGAGATGAACTACGCGTCTATGCGCCCAACCGATTCGTGCTCGATTGGGTTAACGAAAAGTACCTGTCTCGATTGCTTGAGTTGCTGTCGGAGCGCGCCAGCGGCTTGGCACCCTCGCTGTCCTTGTTGATCGGCAGCAAGCGAAGAGCCGCTGCAGCTCTTCCGTCCGCATCCACGGCCCGCACCCCGCAGCAAGCAGCCGCGCCTGCCGCTGCGGCACCGCCACCCGCTTCGCCTTCTGAGGCCTATGCTGCCGCCGAACCGGCTGCTGCGCCCGCACCCGCCCGTACGGAACGCAACGTGCAGGTAGAGGGTGGGCTCAAGCACACCAGTTACCTCAACAGGACCTTTACCTTCGAGAATTTCGTCGAGGGCAAATCCAACCAGTTGGCTCGCGCCGCGGCATGGCAGGTTGCGGACAATCCGAAGCATGGCTACAACCCACTGTTCCTGTATGGCGGCGTAGGCCTTGGCAAAACGCACCTGATGCACGCGGTAGGCAATCATCTGTTGAAGAAGAACCCCAACGCCAAGGTGGTTTATCTTCATTCCGAGCGCTTCGTCGCTGACATGGTCAAGGCGCTGCAACTGAACGCTATCAATGAATTCAAGCGTTTCTATCGTTCCGTGGACGCGCTCTTGATCGACGACATCCAATTCTTCGCCAAGAAGGAGCGGTCCCAAGAAGAGTTTTTCCACACCTTCAATGCCTTGCTTGAAGGGGGGCAGCAGGTGATTTTGACCAGTGACCGCTATCCGAAGGAAATCGATGGGCTCGAGGAAAGGCTGAAGTCTCGCTTCGGCTGGGGCCTGACGGTTGCTGTCGAGCCGCCAGAGCTCGAGACGCGAGTGGCCATCCTGATGAAAAAGGCTGATCAGGCCAACGTCGATCTGCCCCATGATGCTGCGTTCTTCATTGCGCAGCGGATCCGCTCGAATGTGCGCGAATTGGAAGGTGCGCTGAAGCGCGTGATCGCCCATGCCCATTTCATGGGTCGCGATATCACTATCGAACTCATCCGTGAGTCGTTGAAGGACTTGCTTGCTCTGCAAGATAAGCTGGTCAGCGTCGATAATATCCAGCGTACCGTCGCCGAATATTACAAGATCAAGATATCTGATCTGCTGTCGAAACGACGTTCGCGCTCCGTGGCGAGACCGCGTCAGGTTGCGATGGCCCTGTCCAAGGAGCTTACCAACCACAGCCTGCCTGAAATCGGCGACGCGTTTGGTGGGCGTGATCACACGACGGTGCTCCATGCCTGTCGTAAGATTGCTGAACTTCGTGAATTGGATGCTGATATTCGCGAAGATTACAAAAACCTGCTGCGTACTTTGACAACTTAACAGACTGCGGCCAATTAAATAGGCAAGGGACCGGACCATGCATTTCACTATTCAGCGCGAAGCCCTGTTGAAACCCCTGCAGTTGGTTGCTGGCGTCGTCGAGCGGCGCCAGACCTTGCCGGTGTTGTCCAACGTGTTACTGGTGGTACAGGATCATCAGTTGTCCCTTACCGGTACCGACCTTGAGGTTGAGCTGGTTGGTCGCGTCGCCCTGGAAGATGCATCCGAGCCCGGTGAGATCACTGTTCCGGCGCGCAAGCTGATGGATATCTGTAAAAGCTTGCAGCCCGATGCGCTGATTGATATCCGTCTGGATGACCAAAAAGTAGTGATCAAATCGGGGCGCAGCCGTTTTTCCCTGTCAACCTTGCCAGCCAATGATTTTCCGACCGTCGAGGAAGGTCCGGGCTCGCTGAATTTCAGCGTCAACCAGGGCAAGATGCGTCGCTTGATCGAGCGCAGCAGCTTTGCAATGGCACAGCAGGACGTGCGCTATTACCTGAACGGTATGCTGATTGAAGTCTCCAGCGGTATGTTGCGTGCGGTCGCAACTGACGGCCATCGTCTGGCGATGTGTTCCATGCAGGCCGGTATCGAGCAACCAGATCGTCATCAAGTCATCGTTCCCCGCAAGGGCATTCTCGAACTGGCGCGCCTGCTGACCGATCAGGACGGCAAAGTCAGCATCGTGCTTGGCCAACACCATATTCGGGCTACGACTGGTGAATTCACCTTCACGTCCAAACTCGTGGATGGAAAGTTTCCTGATTACGAGCGCGTGCTGCCCCGTGGGGGCGACAAGTTGGTTGTCGGGGAGCGACAGACGCTGCGCGAGGCCTTTAGCCGCACGGCGATTCTCTCCAACGAAAAGTACCGAGGCATTCGTCTGCAGCTTGAAAGCGGGCTACTGAAGATCCAGGCCAATAACCCCGAGCAGGAAGAGGCGGAAGAGGAAGTCGCGGTCGATTACTCCGGCGGATCGCTGGAAATCGGCTTCAACGTCAGCTATCTGCTCGACGTCCTGGGGGTTATGACCACGGACCAGGTTCGATTGATACTGTCCGATGCGAACAGTAGCGCGCTTGTGCAGGAGTTCGATAACGATGACTCGGCGTATGTCGTGATGCCTATGCGTCTGTAAAACCTCGCTGTATGTCCCTTAGCCGCATCTCCGTCACCGGCATTCGTAATCTGCAGCCGGTGACGTTAAACCCCTCCCCTCGGATCAATATCCTCCATGGCGACAACGGCAG
>DPSI01000453.1:1055-5538 GCA_003527165.1 Pseudomonas sp. | reverse complement strand
TCTCGACGTAGATGCCGGGCGTGTGGATCTGGGTGGGGTCGATCTCACCGGGTTCGACAATTTCCTCGACCTCGACCACGGTGATCTTCCCTGCGGCTGCGGCCACCGGATTGAAGTTCTGCGCGGTATGGCGGTAGATGACATTGCCGTAGCGGTCCGCCTTCCAGCCCTTGACGATGGCGAAGTCGCCGGTGATGGCATGTTCGAGGATGTGCGGACGGCCGTTGAATTCGCGCACGTCCTTGCCTTCGGCGATGGGCGTCCCGTAGCCAGTCGCGGTATAGAAGGCCGGAATGCCGGCACCGCCGGCGCGCATCTTCTCAGCCAGCGTGCCCTGGGGCGTCAGCTCGACTTCCAGCTCGCCGTCGAGCAGCTGCTTTTCGAACAAGGCGTTCTCGCCGACGTAGGACGCGATCATCTTGTGGATCTGTCGGTCTTCCAGCAGCACGCCGAGGCCGAAGCCGTCGATGCCGCAGTTGTTGGAAACCACGGTCAGGTCGCGGGTGCCCTTGCGCTTGATCTCGGCGATCAGGTTTTCCGGGATGCCACACAGACCGAAGCCGCCAGCCAGCACGGTCATGCCGTCCTGGAGCCCTTCGAGGGCCTCGGCGTAGGTACTGACGCGCTTGTCGAAACCAGCCATGAACCATTCCTTCTTGTTGTTGGAGATGTGTGAATCGTCGTGATCGAGTGTTCCTGTCGAAAAGTAATTTGTTAAGTTGATTTTTAAGCGGTATTAATTGGCGAAACGAAATAATGTGCTGCGCGGTTTAATGACTCGCCTGTGGGCCACCAACCGGATCGAACTCGATGACCGTCAAACAGTTGCGCGCTTTTCTCGCGGTGGCGCATACCCTGAGTTTCGCCCAGGCGTGCGAACGTCTGCATCTTTCGCAGTCGGCGCTGAGTCTGACCATCAAGGCGCTGGAAGATGGGCTGGGCGGACGTTTGTTCAGCCGCACCACGCGCGCGGTGAGCCTGACACCGGAGGGCGAGGTGCTGTTGCCGCTGGCGCGTCGGTTGCTGGCCGATTGGGACAATGCCGAGGACGAATTGCGTCAGCGCTTCACCCTGCGCCAGGGCCGGGTCGCCCTGGCGTCGATGCCGTCATTCGCCGGCAACCTGTTGCCCTCGGTGCTGCGCGCTTTTCGCGAGCAGTACCCCTCTATCAGCGTCACGGTGCATGACGTGATCAACGAGCAGGTCATGGAGATGGTGCGTGACCGGCAGGTGGAGCTTGGGATTGCGTTCGAACCGGAGCCCAGCACTCCTCTGAGTTTCATCCCACTCTACACAGATCGCTTCGTCGCGGTGGTACCCGCCGACTCGGCATTGGCCCGCGACGGTGAGTTGAGCTGGTCCGAGCTGCTCGAGCATCCCTTCATCACGCTGCAACGACCATCGACCGTGCGGTTCATGCTTGAAGACCATCTTCGCCAGCGCGGCTGCAGCCTGCCGGTGCAGTTCGAAAGCCATCAGCTGGCCACGGTCGGCCGCATGGTCGCCAGCGGCTTGGGTGTCAGCGCCGTGCCTGCACTGTGTCATGCGCAAATGCTGGAACTCGGTGCGCGCTGCGTTGCCTTAGGCGACCCGGTGATCGAGAAGCCGGTCGGCATCCTGACCAAGCCCGGCCACGAACTGTCGGTGGCGGCCCAGGCCATCGCCGACACCTTGCGCGCGGAACGGGGCTACCCGGGGCTCACGGGCTGAGCGGCAAAAACCATGGAAATAGGGGATTCCACCGGTCGGCTGGCGGAGAAAGCGTGCGATTACCGGACGGCCTAGATGTGGGCCCTGGCCCGATCTCCTATGCTTGGAGGCAGCACTGATGCTGCGCACACCGTTAAGATCGACCGGCCCCGGTCCGGCGTGACGAGAGGTCTGGCGCTGCTTCGGCGACGTCAGCCCAACTATAAAAAAGAACAAGAGTGCCTTGTGATGGACAGTCTGCTGAACGCGAAAAGCAGAATTTTCGAACGTGCCGACCCCCACGCGGTGTCCGAGTACGTCAATCAGCACGTCGGCGTGCATTGCATCCAGTTGCCACGTACGGGCAAACCACAAGCCAGCCTGAGTCATTGCAAGTTCGGCAAGCTCGACCTGTGCAAGTTGAGCTATGGGGGCAGCGTGCACGTGACCTCGCCGGCACTTGAAACTATCTACCACCTGCAACTGCTGCAACGCGGGCATTGCCTCTGGCGCGGTCGAGGCCAGGAGCACTATTTCACCCCCGGCGAGCTGTTGCTGATCAATCCGGACGATCCGGTCGACCTGACCTATTCCGATGACTGCGAAAAACTCATCGTCAAACTGCCGGCCTCGTTTCTGGAAAAGGCCTGCGCCGACAACCACTGGCGCGCGCCGGGCGAGGGTATTCGGTTCACCGCTAGTCGCTACGACCTGAAGCAGCTTGAGGGCATCGAAAGCCTGCTCGGGCTGATCTGCCAGGAAGCCGAAGCCGAGCATTGCGTACCGCAACTGCAGGAGCAGTACAGCCGCATCATCGCTTCGAAGCTGTTATGCACACTGGCCAACAATATCTACCGCGAGCCATTGAGCGAAAGCTGCCCCTCGTTCGGGCGTATTACCGATTATATCGACGAGCACCTCAAGAAAGACATCTCGGTCGAGCAGCTGGCTCAATTGGCGAACATGAGCTCGCGTTCGTTGTACATGCTGTTCGAACGCAAGGTCGGCACTACGCCGAAATCCTACATTCGCCAGCGCAAGCTGGAGCAGATCCACGGCCGTCTGAGCGATCCTTCGGCGAAGGTTCGTAATATCACCGAGCTTGCCATGGACTATGGCTTTCTGCACCTGGGGCGCTTCTCGGAAACCTACAAGAGCGCTTTCGGCGAGCTGCCATCCGATACACTGCGCAAGCATCACTAGGGCAGCGCTATCGCTGCTCATGGCTGTGCTAGTCAGTGCCCCATGCCATCTGCTCGGATATGCCGCGTTCAGCACGGCGATACCGTGGGCGGCAAACGCTGCGCAAGGAAGTCCAGGCTGACGTAACGGACTGACCGTGTTTTTCCTTTCTTCGTCGCATTGGTCATAATTCCGACCAAATCACTCAACTGTGAGTAGCTTCATGCAAGAAGAGCCATCTTCGGATACGCCAACGGCGACAGAAGACCGATACCGCCTGCTGATCGACGCAGTGTCCGATTACGCCATCTACATGTTGAATGCCGATGGCAAGATCGCCAGCTGGAATTCGGGTGCGAGACGGTTCAAAGGCTACGAAGAAGCGGAAATACTCGGGCAGCATTTTTCCCGCTTCTATACCGACGATGATCGAGCTGCGGGATTGCCTCAGCGCACATTGGATATTGCTACAGCCGAAGGTCGCTTTGAAGGGGAAGGTTGGCGTGTGCGAAAGGACGGTACGCGCTTCTGGTGTCACGTGGTAGTCGACCCGATCTGGTCGCCCACCGGCAGCTTGCTCGGCTTCGCCAAGGTCACGCGTGACCTGACCGAGCGCAAGCTGGCTGAGGAGTCGCTGAAACAGAGCGAACAGCAGTTTCGCCTGCTGATTCAGAGCGTCACCGACTACGCCATCTACATGCTCGACCCGTCAGGAGTGGTGAGTAACTGGAACATGGGCGCTCAACGCATCAAGGGTTATCTGCCAGACGAGATCATCGGTCAGCACTATTCGGTCTTCTTCACCGAGGAAGACCGGCAAAACGGCGCGCCCCAACGCGGCCTCCAAACCGCGGTGCGTGAGGGGCGGTTCGAGAGCCAAGGCTGGCGGGTGCGCAAGGACGGCTCGCGCTTCTGGGCTAACGTGGTTGTCGACCCGATCCGCAGCGATACCGGCACCCTGATAGGTTTCGCCAAGGTAACCCGAGATATCACCGAAAGCGTGGAGGCGCAGCGTGAGTTGGAAAAGGCGCGAGAGGCGCTGTTCCAGTCACAGAAAATGGAGTCGCTCGGTCGGCTTACCGGCGGCATCGCCCACGATTTCAACAACCTGCTCATGGCGGTTCTGGGTGGGCTGGAGATCGTGCGCCGGCGGATTCCGAATGATCCCAGGATTGTCCCGTTGCTTGATAACGCCATACAGGGCGCCCAGCGCGGCATATCCTTGTCCCAGCGCATGCTGGCGTTCGCACGGCGTCAGGAGCTCCATCTCGAACTGGTCGACGTGTCCGCTCTGGTACGTGGGATGGCTGGTCTGCTTCGGCAATCGCTTGGTTCTCGGATCCAAATCGAAACCCGTTTCCCTCCGGCGGTCAAACCCGTCCTGGCGGATAGCAACCAGATCGAACTGGCGCTTCTCAACCTGGCAGTGAACGCCCGGGACGCGATGCCGGAAGGCGGCACCGTTACCATCTCTGTTCGTGAGTACAGGGTCGACGCGGAGGACGGGCCATTAGAGCCCGGGGACTATCTTTGCCTGGCTCTGGCGGATGAGGGTGAAGGCATGGACGAGGCGACGCTCGAGCGTGCGATGGAGCCCTTCTTCACCACCAAG
>DPSI01000453.1:0-883 GCA_003527165.1 Pseudomonas sp. | reverse complement strand
AGCCCTTCTTCACCACCAAGGGTGTCGGCAAAGGGACGGGGTTAGGTCTTTCGATGGTCCATGGCCTTGCCGCACAATCGGGTGGCCATCTGGTGCTCAAAAGTGAAAAAAACCGCGGCACCACCGCTGAGTTGTGGCTGCCGCTCGCTGCAGATACCTGCATGCTGACTGAAGCTGAGCAGCTGCAGGTGCCTGACCCCCAGTGCCCTGTAGCGCTCAATGTACTGGCGGTGGATGACGATCCCCTTGTGTTGATGACAACCAGCGCGATGCTCGAGGAGCTCGGTTGCCATGTGTTCGAAGCGGATTCGGCGAAGCAGGCGCTGGAGCTTTTGGCGCAGAACACTATCCATCTGGTGCTGACTGATCAGGCCATGCCTCAAATGACCGGCACACAACTGGCCGAAGACATCAGGCAACGGTATCCGACGCTGCCGGTCATCCTCGTCACCGGCTATGCAGACAAGGCGAACGGGCTGGCAGGCGAGCTGCCCAGGCTCGGCAAGCCTTTCGATCAGAATGCCCTGGCGCAGACCATTGCTGCGGTGATGGGTCAGCGCTGACGGTCAGTCCAACCGAGGGAGGCTCTGACCTGGAGCCAGCCAAATGGGATCACGACCGCGCGGGGTGCTTAGCGTCCCGCTTGTGCTTTTACCTTCCCTCAATTCCGCTGGAACCTTCCTAAAGGCTCGTCCTCACCGGACCGTGGCGCCCGTTGTTTTTGCAGAAAACGGATAAAGGTGCTGCAGGAAACGGATATTGATGCCGCTTCTTGCGCCGTAGCCTTCATCACGTAGACACAATAACAATGGAGGCCCCGGCCATGTCCCTGGGATTCGACTACCTTGATTCGCTTGTAGAAGACGATAGATCGGAAGAGCGG
>DPSI01000010.1 GCA_003527165.1 Pseudomonas sp. | reverse complement strand
CAACATAGGGCTTCCTGTTATTGGTGTTATGAGATGCACTCGAGACGTGGCGCTGGACGTTCGCGATGCAATCCACGCGTAACGTTTCATTCCGACGATCCGCCTGGCGCGGGCTCAACACGCCGAGGCATTGCCGTAATAACCGATCGCGCGGACCACCGATCACCCAATCTCGCTTGCCGCCAGACGAATGCCAAGGCCGATCAGCACTGCGCCGGTGACGCGATCGAACCAGTGCCCCATGCGAGAGAAACCGGCGCGCACGCGCTCGCGACTGAACAGCCAGGCCACCAGGCAGAACCACAGGCCAGTGGCGAACGCCAGATATACCCCATAGCCGGCCTGAACGGCGAGCGGCGTATGGGGGTCGATAACCACTGTGAATAACGAAAGAAAAAACAGCGTGGCCTTCGGATTCAGCCCGTTGGTGACGAAGCCCACCGTAAAGGCGCGCCTGCGAGACTGCACCGCTCCAACGCCGGACGGACCGAGATCGACCAACGCGACGGGTTTTGCGCGCAATGCCTGAAAGCCTAGATAGAACAGATAACCGGCCGCCAACCACTTGAATAGGTTGAACAACATGATCGACTGCGAGACGATCAGACCGATGCCGAGCAACGAATAACCCACGTGCAGCAGAATGCCGCTGCCCACGCCGATGGCTGCCCAGCTACCGCTGTGCTGACCGCGGGTCACGCTTTCACGCACGACCACCGCAAAGTCCGGTCCGGGACTGGCCACGGCGAGCAGGTGAACCAGCGCCAAGGTGAGAAACTCCATCCAGTACATCTAGTGACTCCGCTTTTTCCTGGGCGGGCCATCCGCCCGCTGATTCATACGAGTAAAGTCCATGAGCAATCGCCGCGCTGTATTCCTCGATCTTTCCCCGCTTGACCAGGGTGACCTGGACCTGGCTCCGCTGCGGTCAGCCTTTGCTGAACTGGTCTGTCATGCGCAGACCAGCGAAACGCAAATCATCGACCGGCTGCAAGGGGCCGAGATCGCCATCGTCAACAAGATCGCCTTGAACGATGCCGTATTCGCCGCTTGCCCGGAGCTCAAGCTGATTCTGGTGGCCGCCACCGGCGTCAACAACATCGATCTGGCGGCAGCCAAACAGCGCGGTATCGCAGTTTGCAATTGCCAAGCCTATGGCACCGCCACCGTGGCCCAGCACACCTTGATGCTACTGCTCGCGCTGGCCACGCGGCTACCCGATTATCAGGGCGCCGTGGCCCGCGGCCGCTGGCAGGAGAGCGGGCAATTCTGCCTATTGGATTTCCCCATCGTCGAGCTGGCCGGCAAGACCCTCGGCGTGCTCGGTCATGGCGAACTGGGGAGCGCCGTGGCGAGACTGGCCGAGGCGCTGGGGATGCGCGTACTGACCGGGAATCTGCCGGGTCGCCCGCCGCGCGCGGATCGCCTGGACCTCGACGAACTGCTGCCACAAATCGACGCGCTGACGCTGCACTGTCCGCTGACCGACCAGACGCGCAACCTCATCGGCACCCGCGAACTGCAACTGATGAAGCCCTCGGCATTCATCATCAACACCGCCCGTGGTGGCCTGATCGATGAGCAAGCACTGGCCGATACGCTGCGTAGCGGGCACCTAGGCGGCGCCGCCACCGACGTGCTCACCAGCGAGCCCCCGAGCAACGACAACCCGCTGCTGGCGGCAGACGTACCGCGTCTGATCGTGACACCGCATAGCGCCTGGGGCAGCCGCGAAGCCCGGCAGCGCATCGTCGGCCAGCTGAGCGAGAATGCCGAGGCGTTCTTCGCCGGCGCGCCGCAGCGGCAGGTCGGCTGACGCTTCTGCCGCCGGGGACAAGCCTGCTAAGCTCGCCAGCTTTTGTCCGGAGGCATCATGGATCCTCGAAGCGAAGTACTGCTGCGCCAGGCCGAACTCTTCAGCGGCGACTTGTTGCTCGCCGGATTGCCGGCCGACGACCTGCTTGGCCAACTGCCCAGGGCCATTGGCTGGAGTTGGATCGCCGGTGAGCAGCAGAGGCTGCAGACTCGCTTCGCCGGGCGCTGTACATTCGGCGTCGAAGCCCCGTCGGCGGCTTTCGATGCGGCAGTGCTGTTTCTGCCCAAGTCACGTGACTTGACCGATTACCTGATGAACGCATTGGCAGCCAGGCTGCCGGGCCGCCTGCTGTACCTGGTAGGGGAAAAACGCGCCGGTGTCGAGCGGGCCGCCAGGCAGCTGGCACCGTTCGGCGAGGCGCGCAAACTCGACAGCGCCCGCCATTGCCAACTGTGGCAGGTCAGAGTGACCAACAGTCCACCGGCTCCCGATCTGCAATCCCTCGCTCAGCGCTTCGAACTCGAACTGCCGGACGGCCCGCTGCAGATTGTCAGCCTCCCAGGTGTATTCAGCCATGGCCGGCTCGATCGCGGCACGGCCCTGCTAATGGAACAACTCGATGGGCTGCCGGTCGGCAGGCTGCTGGATTTCGGCTGTGGTGCCGGAATTATTGGCGCATCGCTGAAAAGGCGTTATCCGCAAAGCGAAGTGGTGCTGCTGGATGTCGATGCGTTCGCGGTCGAGAGCAGCCGCATGACCCTGGCAGCCAATCATCTGCACGCCCAAGTCATTGCCGGCGACGGCATCGACGCGGCACCGGACGATTGCGCCGCGATCATCAGCAACCCACCGTTCCATCAGGGCGTGTATACCCATTACGCGGCCAGCGAAACAATGTTGCAACGCGCCGCCAACCATCTGCGACCCGGTGGCGAGCTGCGCCTGGTGGCCAATGCCTTCCTCAAGTATCCGCCTTTGATCGAGGCCCACCTGGGCCGCTGCGAGACCCTCACCAACGCGGACGGCTTTCGTATCTACCGCGCGCAACGCACCTGACCGGTCACGGGCCCGACTTGCACAATGCGTCACGCTTGGGCAAACTCGCGCCCGTCCTGGGGGAGTAGTCTCCGGCGAGCGCCCGTTCGCCCGGCATGCGTCAACATACTTGGTCCGCAGACCATGGTGCATGCGACCCGCGCAGCTGCCTCGACAGCTCGCGCTCGGTCTGACAAGACCCATGACACGTTCACCTGACCCGGGGCGGGCAGGCGGTGCGTGTCATGGTGATTTCGTCGACCCGCCCCCTCAAGGAAGTTCGTTTGGAATCGTTCTACATCCCCACGCTGATCGTTGCCCTCGCCGAGATTGGGGACAAGACCCAGCTTCTCGCCCTGCTGCTGGCGGCTCGCTATCGGCGTCCGTTACCGATCATCTGGGGCATCGTCATCGCCACGCTGGCCAACCATGCCGCAGCCGGGGTCATCGGCAACTGGGTTTCATCGCTGGTCTCCCCCGCCATCCTCAGCTGGATTCTTGCCGCGTCCTTTGCCGCAGTGGCCCTTTGGACGCTGGTGCCGGACAAACTGGAGGAGGACGAAGCCTCGCGCGGTCGCCGCTTCGGCCCTTTTGTCGCAACCCTGATCGCCTTCTTTCTGGCGGAGATGGGCGACAAGACCCAAATTGCAACGGTCATGCTCGCCGCACAATATCCCGATTTCATCCTGGTTATCGTCGGCACCACACTGGGCATGCTGATCGCCAACGTGCCGGTGGTACTGGCCGGCAATTTCGCCGCCGACCGCATGCCGCTGACGCTGATCCGCCGAATCGCCGCCGTCGGCTTCGCCGCTTTGGCGCTGTATGCCGCCTATCAGGCATTGACCTTGAGCGGCACGCTTCCAGTCTGATACGCAGCGCAAACTGCCGCACCGCGGGTGCTGTTAGAGTGCGTCCTCACCGCATTCTGGCGGCACTTGAGGGGAGCAGGCGGCATGTCACCGGAGGAACGAAAACGGCGGGTTCGGCAGCATATCGACTTGAGCTGGAGCAAGGGTCGATTGGCACTGGCCGAACAGCTGCAGAGCCGTTACTTCAGCTATAAGAGTTCGTTCATCGCGCAACCGGTCAACAGCGCCGGTTTCGGCGTGATCGTGCGGGAAGTCCGCCAGGCAATGCCGGACCTCGAGGTGGTAGTGGATGAATGCCTCAGCGAAGGCAATCGCGTGGTCACCTCCAGCACCCTGTTCGGGACCCTGGAGAAAGCGGTGTTCGGGCACGCGCCGAGTGGCAAGATCCTTACCGTCGCCGCGATGTCGATCTGGACGCTCAATCCGGGCGGTGACATCGAGGAAATCAACACGCTGTTCGACTTGGAAAGCGCCCGCAAACAACTGGGCATGGACAGCCCGACCCCAGTCACGCTGCCACCGACCTGAGTCGGCGGCGGCAATGGCGAGACCTCAGCGTCGCTGCTGGTACAGCGGCATCACCTTCGGAATATTTTCCTGCAGGGCCTGCGTACGGCTGCTGGAGGACGGGTGCGTGCTGAGGAATTCTGGCGGCGCCGAGCCGCCGGCGGCCGCCATTTTCTGCCATAGACTGACTGCCGCATTCGGGTTGTAACCCGCGCGCGCCGCCAGCTCCAGCCCGATCAGATCGGCCTCGTTTTCGTTACTGCGGCTGTTGGGTAGCGTCATCAGGTATTCGACGCCCATGTTGGCGAGCTGCAAACTGCCATCGCCGACACCAAAGGCCGAGCCGATCTGCGTCGCCATCTGCACGCCATAAGCCTTGGACATCGCCTCGCGCCCGTGCTCGCGCAACGCATGGGCGATTTCGTGGCCCATCACCGCGGCGATCTCGTCGTCGGTCAGTTTCAGCTCTTCGATCAGCCCGGTATAGAAAATAATCTTGCCGCCCGGGCCGCAGTTGGCGTTCAGTTCCGGGCTGTCGATGACGTTGACCTCCCAGTCCCACTGCGCCGCATCCGGGCGGAATGCCGGCACTTCGGCGATCAGCCGTTGGGCGATGGCATTGACGCGCTGGCTGATTGCGCTGCTTTTTTCGAGCATGCCCTTCTGCGAAGCCTCGCTCAGGGTCTGCTGGTAGGACTGGGCATACATCTGATTGACCTGTTCGGTCGACAACATGCTGAACATGTACTGCTTGCGGTCCACCCCGACGGCACCGCCGCTGGTGGTATTGACGGCCTGACACCCAGCGAGCACCGAGGCCGCCAGAAAAAAAGCTAATGGATGCGGCTTGAGCATGTCGCGTCTCCCATGGATTCTGCGCCGTATGCTAGAGCGAGCCCGCTTGCCGGGCAACCGGCTGCAGGAAGCCGCCAGCGCAGCACTCGTCACAGGACACGTTCAGGCCATTCGATGATACCCGCCCGAGGGCTAGTTGACGGGCGTCAGGCACTCCGGCGCATCCAGCTTGGGGTCGTTGACCAAGGTCGCCAAGGGCCGCTCGCGTAGCGCCGGCTGCGGCCCCGCCAGCAGCGCTTGCAGCGCTGCTGGCGGGGTTTGCGGATCGAGCCAGGCGGTCATGGCTGCCTGATCCAGCATCAGCGGCCGCCGCTGGCTCGCCGCCGGCAAAGTCACCACGGCCGCGCTGAGATAGACATGGTCCTGCACCGGATAAGCTTCCCAAATCGCCGCGAAATATATCAGCGAATCTTCCCCAGTCATCCAATAGGGCCGCTTGCGCGCCGTGCCGCGCCATTCGTAAAAGCCGTTGGCAGGCAGCACGCCTCGGCGCAAGCGAAAGGCGTCACGAAACATCGGCTGCTCGGCCAATGTTTCTGCCCGCGCCTGGGCCGGCGTCCGGGTGAAATCGGTCAGCCAGGCCGGGGTCAGCCCCCAGCGGACACTGCTGAGCTGCAGCTCGTTCTCGATCTGCCGCATCAGTAATACCGACGCGCCGGGCGCCAGGCTCCAGTGCGGTTGCTGATCGGCGGGGAAACCGGGTAGCGCGGCAAAGACCGGACTCCAGCGAAACAGGGCATAGCGGCCACACATGAAAACGGAACTCGTTGGGAGAAAAACGAAGATATCGGCCTATCGGCACGGGCTGCAGCCAATCAGT
>DPSI01000352.1 GCA_003527165.1 Pseudomonas sp. | reverse complement strand
GTGAACTTGTAGGCGCCGTGGCTGGTGCCGATGGCAATCGCCAGGGCGTCCACCTTGGTCTTGGCGACGAAGTCGGCGGCTTCTTCCGGATCGGTCAGCAGCTGGCTGTGATCCAGGGTGCCTTCGGCACCGACACCGTCTTCTTCACCGGCCATGCCGGTTTCCAGGGAGCCCAGGCAACCCAGCTCGCCCTCCACCGACACACCACAGGCGTGGGCGAAGGCGACGGTCTGCTGAGTCACACGGACGTTATATTCGTAATCGGACGGCGTTTTGCCGTCTTCACGCAGCGAGCCGTCCATCATCACCGAGCTGAAGCCCAGTTGGATCGAGCGCTGGCAGATGTCCGGGCTGGTGCCGTGATCCTGATGCATGACCACCGGGATGTGCGGAAACTCTTCCACCGCCGCGAGGATCAGGTGGCGCAGGAAAGGTGCGCCGGCGTATTTACGAGCACCGGCCGAAGCCTGGACGATCACCGGGGAGTCGGTCTTGTCGGCCGCTTCCATGATGGCTCGCATCTGCTCAAGGTTGTTCACGTTGAAGGCCGGCACGCCGTAGCCGAATTCGGCAGCGTGGTCGAGCATCTGGCGCATGCTGATGAGTGCCATGTTTTCCTTTCTCCCGGTTAGGGTCGATTAATCGTGTAAAGCCTGCCGCAGGGGCTGGCGGTGTTCAAGCGCCGCGCGCTATGGCGCGGCATTGTAGTGGCGGACGGACCAAAAGCCATTAGCTCTGGCGAAAACGCTGGATTCTCCTGCATTTGGCCAGCCTTCGCTGGTCAGATACTGATCAGCGATGCGCTACAGCTGTGGGCCAGTAGCTTGTCATCAGCGACCCGGTATACTAGCGCCTCGTTACCCTTGTTGTGGAAGGCCACAACGCCATCGCTATAGAAAGCACCACGAGTGGCTGGTTCCTTGCGCAGCGTATGAACCTGCTCGCTGTTGCCGATCTTCAGATCCACCGCCTGCCGATTTTCGTCGGCGTAGCGCCAGGCGATGTTCTGCGAGCTCTGACATTTCCACCGGATGAAAGGCGCATCAGGACCGGATTGCCAATGGCCGCAACCGCCGAGCATCAGTGCGGCAATCGGGATGAACAGGCCTTTCATCGTTTCTCCTTGCTTATTGCATCAGCTCAGGGGCAGTCCTGAACATCGGCTGCGGTGCCAGCGGTTGGGTCACCGGTACTTTGCATCTGAACGCGCTGATCGTTCTGTGCAGTAGGACTTTCTACCGGCGGTGGATCGAATACTTCACAGGCCGAATTCGGGCCGTCCCCGGCACACCCGGCCAAGCCGAGGCAGCAAACAGCGATAGCGGCGTAACGCATGGTGAGTCTCCATTCCTTGTCTGGACAGAACAGAGACAGCGCCAAGCCCCTAGGGTTGCCTTTTACCGTTGCGCTTGCTGCACCTGCGGTGCGCCGAAGCGAGTCATTGAGATCAACCCGCGCGCTGCTCCAGCACCTCGACCGCAGGGAGCACCTTGCCCTCGACGAACTCAAGGAAGGCGCCGCCGCCGGTGGAGATGTAGGAGATCTGCTCGCCAACGCCGTACTTGTCGATCGCCGCCAGGGTGTCGCCGCCGCCGGCGATGGAAAACGCCGGGCTTTCGGCGATCGCCTGAGCCAGCACCTGAGTGCCGTTGCCGAACTGATCGAATTCGAACACGCCAACCGGGCCGTTCCAGAGGATGGTCTTCGAGGACTTCAGCAGTTCGGCGAAGTTGGCTGCGGTCTGCGGGCCGATATCCAGGATCATGTCGTCCTCGGCGACCTCGCCGACCGCCTTGACGGTGGCTTCGGCGTCCTCGGCGAAGGCCTTGGCCACGACTACGTCGACCGGCAGCGGCACGCTGACCTTGGCGGCGATGGCCTTGGCGGTGTCGACCAGGTCGGCTTCGTACAGCGACTTGCCCACCGGGAAACCGGCAGCGGCGAGGAAGGTATTGGCGATGCCACCGCCCACGATCAACTGGTCGCATACCTGGCTCAGGCTGTTCAACACGTCCAGCTTGGTAGACACCTTGGAGCCGGCGACGATGGCCGCCATCGGCTTGGCCGGGCTCTTCAGCGCCTTGCCCAGCGCGTCCAGCTCGGCAGCCAGCAGCGGACCGGCACAGGCAATTTTCGCGAACTTGGCCACGCCATGGGTCGAACCCTGGGCGCGGTGCGCGGTGCCAAAGGCGTCCATGACGAAGACGTCGCACAGCGCGGCGTATTTGTGCGCCAACGCGTCGGTGTTCTTTTTCTCGCCGTCGTTGAAGCGCACGTTTTCCAGCAGTACCACCTCGCCGGCGTTCACTTGGACGCCGTCCAGGTAATCCTTGACCAGCGGCACCTCACGACCCAGCGCCTTGCTCAGATAGTCGGCAACCGGCTTGAGGCTGTCCTCCTCGCTGTAGACGCCCTCTTCCGGACGCCCAAGGTGCGAGCAGACCAGTACCGCCGCGCCCTTCTCCAGCGCCAGCTTGATGGTAGGCAGGGACGCCAAGATGCGTGCATCGCTTTTCACCGCGCCATCCTTCACCGGCACGTTGAGGTCCTCGCGGATCAGCACGCGCTTACCCTGGAGGTCGAGGTCGGTCATCTTCAAAACGGTCATGTGATCTTCCTTAAGTTCAAGAACGGCGATGTCTTTCAGTGTGGCCGACCAGGTGTGGCCGGCTTGGCGCGGTGGGCCACGCGCAGATAATGTTCAGCGACGTCGAGCATGCGGTTGGCGAACCCCCATTCGTTGTCGAACCAGGCCAGCAGATTCACCAGCCGCGGACCGGAGGCTCGCGTCAGGCTGCCATCGACGATCGCCGAGTGCGGGTCGTGGTTGAAATCGCAGCTGGCATGGGGCAGCTCGGTGTACGCGAGCAGGCCTTTCAACGGACCGGATTGCGCGGCCTCACGCAGGATCCGGTTGATCGTTTGCGCATCCGTATCGCGGGACGTCTGCAGGGTGATATCCAGGCAGGACACATTCACCGTCGGCACCCGCACGGCTTTGGCCTGAATCCGTCCCGAGAGTTCCGGCAACAGGCGTTCGATACCTCGAGCCAGGCCGGTGGAGACCGGAATCACTGACTGGAATGCCGAGCGCGT
>DPSI01000351.1 GCA_003527165.1 Pseudomonas sp. | reverse complement strand
GATGTGGATCTCCTCACTATTGATCTCGATTCTGCGGCTACTGCTGGGCGCCAGCGCCCGCTTCGAAAGCACGCCAGGCCTTTCCGGTCAGCGCATTTATTTCGCCAACCACACGAGCCATATCGATACGCTGGCGATCATGGCCGCCCTGCCTAAGAGGATGAGGCTCAACACCAAGCCTCTTGCGGCAGCCGATTACTGGGGCAAGAACAAGTTCCTGAGATATATGGCCACGCGTGGGCTCAACTCGGTACTGATCGACCGCCAATCGAAGGAAGGGCAGGATCCACTGGAGCCGGTGCGGCAGGTTATGGAGCAGGGATGTTCGGTCATCATCTTTCCGGAAGGAACGCGCAGGTTTCAGGCGCTTCCTGGCGAGTTCAAATCCGGTCTTTACCAGCTTCACAAGGCGTTTCCGCAGGCAAGGCTGGTTCCCATCTACTTGGATAACCTCTATCGCTCGATGCCGAAGGGCAAGCACGTGCCATTGCCGATCATCTGCACCATTCGGATCGGCGATCCGCTTGCAATCATTCAGAACGAAGAGATCGGCGACTTCTTGAGCCGGGCCCGTGACGCAGTTGTGAGGCTCGCCGAATGACGATCGAGAACAAGTCCTATCTGTTGATGGCCGGGGTCATCTCCCTACTGGCGGTGGCCACGATCACCGGGCTGATCCTGAAGCGTTTCGTCCGGACGGACGGCGCGATTGCGACGGTCGACAACCTGAATCTGAGAGTCAATGCCTGGTGGTCGATGATTGTGATCTTTGTCGCCTCGTACCTGTTGGGTAACACGGCGACGGTGGTGCTGTTCGCTTTCGTTTCGCTGTTTGCGCTGCGAGAGTTCATCACATTGACCCCAACCAGGCTTGGCGATCACAACGCACTGTTCGCGGCGTTCTTCATCCTCATCCCCTTGCAGTACGTTTTCATCGGCATCCATTGGTATTCGATGGTGACGCTGCTGATTCCGGTTTATGCGTTCCTGTTCCTGCCATCAGTTGCCGTACTGTCACAGGAAACCGATGGCTTTCTCGAGCGGGCCGCCAAGATTCAGTGGGGCGTCATGGTCACCGTGTATTGCATCAGCCACGCACCGGCGCTGCTCATTCTGGAACTGGAAGGGTTTGAAGGGCAGAACGCCTTGTTGCTGTTCTATCTGATGTTCGTTGTTCAGATCAGCGACGTTCTGCAGTACGTATTCGGAAAACTGTTTGGAAAAACGAAGGTTGCGCCTCTTGTCAGTCCCTCAAAGACAGTCGAAGGGTTGGTTGGCGGCGGCCTGGCGGCGGTGCTGGTCGGCGGCTGCATGTTCTGGCTTACGCCGTTCAGCTTTTATCAGTCGTTGGCCATATCATTCGTGATCGTGGTGATGGGCTTTCTGGGCGGACTGACGCTCTCGGCGATCAAGCGAAGCCTGCAAGCGAAGGATTGGGGCACCATGATCAGAGGCCACGGCGGCATGCTGGATAGGATGGACTCGGTGTGTTTCGCGGCGCCGGTATTCTTCCATCTCACCCGCTATTTCTTTTCGGCGTGATGCTCGGACCGCCATTCGAAGAGATGGCGGTCTGATTTGGCATTGTTCAACGCCGTTGATGCCCCGGCAGGCGGCATCGTTTTATCTCAACCGCTCCCCAAACGCCGCCAGCGCCGCTTCACCGACGACGTCTTCAGCCAGTAGCGGCAGCTGTTGCAGGGGCAGTTCTGGCAATGCCTGGCGCAGTGTGTCGAGATGACGCTGTTCCTGGGCGTGTCGCTCGGCCAGAAAGGCGCCGGCGTCGGCGGGTGAGCGTTTGTTGGCCACCAGCCCGGCGACCTCGATGCCGCTGCGCTGCAACTGGGCCTGCAGTTCGATGGTTTCCAGTACCGGCAGCCGCTCGGCGGCCAGGACGATGACGAATGCACAGCGCTGGCGGTCCTGGATCACTTCGCGCAGCAGGCTGAAACGCTCGCGACGCCGGTAAAGCAACTGACGCACGCGCTGCTGACGATCACTCCCATCGCTGGGCTCGCGGCCCACAACGCTTTCGCCCAGCCCCCCGTCATCCTTGCCCAGATTGCGCAAGACATCGCCGAAGCGCTTGCTGCGTTCCTGGCGTTGCAGCAGGCCTTCGGTCCAGGCGGTCATCATTTCCGGCAGTGCCATGAGCCGCGAGGTATGGCCGGATGGGGCGGTATCGAACACCAGCAGGTCGTAATCGTCGAGGCCCTGGATCAGGGTGTCGGCAGTGCGCTCGAGCAGCGCCGCTTCGTGCATGCCAGGCGCATCGCGCGACAGCGCCATGTGCTTGTCGACCTCGCCCGCGAGGTGCGGCGGCATCAACCGGCGCAGCGCGCCGCCCACTTCGTCGAGGTGCTGGCGCACCGTTTCATCAGGTTCGAGCTCCAGGCCATCGAGACCGGCCGCCAGTCGCACGGTATTCGAGCCAATCGTGCGGTTCCAGAGGTGGCCGAGGTTGTGCGCCGGATCGGTGGAAACCAGCAGCACGCGGCGTCCGGCACGCGCCTGTTGCAATGCCGTGGCGGCGGCAACGGTGGTCTTGCCGACGCCGCCCTTGCCGCCGATGAACAACACCCGG
>DPSI01000279.1:679-2752 GCA_003527165.1 Pseudomonas sp. | reverse complement strand
GCCCTACGGTTCGCGGCCATGCGGAGATATGGCATGTGCACGGCCTATGTAGGGCGGATTTTTAATCCGCCATGAATGCGGGATCTGGAATATCCGCGATGGCGGAAAATTTCCGCCCTACGGTTCCCGGCCGTGCGGAGAAATGGCAAGTGCACGGCCTATGTAGAGCGGATTTTAATCTGCCAGGGTGCGGGATCTGGGACGTCCGTAATGCGGGAAATTTCCGCCCTACGGTTCGCGGCCATGCGGAGATATGGCATGTGCGCGGCATAGTAGGGCGGATTTTAATCCGCCATGGCACTCGTCAGAACAACACCTTGACCACGTCGCTGAAGCGCTTGGCGAAATGCATCGTCAGGCCTTCTTTCAGGTAGTCCGGCAGTTCCTCGAAGTCGCCCCGGTTCAGCTCGGGGATAATCAACTCGTAGAGCTTCAGCCGGCGTGCCGCGATCACTTTCTCGCGCAGGCCACCGATCGGCAGGACCAGTCCGGTCAGGGTCAGCTCCCCGGTCATGGCCACGCCTTTTTTCGGCGCCTGGTTACGGGCCAGGGAGAGCAGTGCGCTGGCCATGCTGATCCCAGCGCTGGGGCCGTCTTTTGGCGTCGCGCCTTCCGGCACGTGCATGTGCACGAAGGCCTGATCGAAGAATTTCGGGTCGCCCTTGAATTCTTTCAGATGCGAATTGACGTAACTGAAGGCGATTTCCGCCGACTCCTTCATCACGTCACCCAGCTTGCCGGTGAGCTTGAAGCCGCGGTTGAGCGTGTGGATGCGTGTCGCTTCGATCGGCAGCGTCGCACCGCCCATGCTGTTCCAGGCCAACCCGGTGACCACGCCGACACCGGTGAGCAACTGCTCAGGATGCCAGAAAGCCATGCCCAGATAGCTCTCGATGTCCTTCGGGCCGATCTTGATTTTGCTGTCGGGTTCGTCCAGCAGCTTGACCACCGCCTTGCGCACCAGCTTGCCGAGCTGCTTGTCCAGCTGCCGCACCCCGGCTTCGCGCGCATAGCCTTCGATCAGGTTGCGCAACGCACTGTCGCTGATTGCCAGGCGGTTCTTCGGCACCCCGGCACGTTCCAACTGGCGCGGCCAGAGGTGGCGTTTGGCGATCGCCAGTTTTTCCTCGGTGATGTAGCCGGACAGCCGGATGATTTCCATCCGATCCAGCAACGGTCCCGGAATGGAGTAAAGGCTGTTGGCGGTGCAGACGAACAACACCTTGGATAGGTCGAGGCGCAGATCGAGGTAGTGGTCGAGGAAACCGACGTTCTGTTCCGGGTCCAGGGTTTCCAGCAATGCCGAAGCCGGGTCGCCCTGATGGCTGTTGCCCAGCTTGTCGACCTCGTCGAGCATGATCACCGGATTCATCACCTCGACTTCCTTCAACGCCTGCACCAGCTTGCCCGGCAAGGCGCCGATATAGGTGCGCCGATGACCCTTGATCTCCGCCTCGTCGCGCATGCCACCGACGCTGAAACGATAAAAAGGACGGCCAAGCGATTCGGCGATGGACTTGCCGATGCTGGTCTTGCCCACTCCCGGCGGGCCGACCAGCAATACGATGGAGCCGGCGATCTCGCCACGGAATGCACCGACGGCGAGGAATTCGATGATGCGGCTCTTGATATCGTCGAGCCCGGCGTGGTGGTCGTTGAGTATTTTTCTTGCTCGGCCGAGGTCGAGCTTGTCCTCGCTATACAGACCCCAGGGCATCGATGTGGCCCAGTCGAGATAGTTGCGAGTCACCGCGTATTCCGGCGAACCGGTTTCCAGTACCGACAGCTTGGTCAGTTCATCGTCGATACGCTTCTGCGCGGCAGGTGGCACGACCTTGCCTTCCAGGCGCGAGCGGAACTCGTCGGCGTCGGCACTGCGATCGTCTTTGGTAATGCCCAGCTCTTGCTGAATTATCTTCAGCTGTTCCTTGAGAAAGAACTCGCGCTGGCGCTCGCCAATCTTGCGGTTCACTTCGCCGGTGAGCTCCTTCTGCAGCTTGGCGACCTCGACCTCCTTGCGCAGCAGCGGCGGCACCTTTTCCATGCGCTTGAGCACCGGCACACAGATGGACT
>DPSI01000279.1:0-543 GCA_003527165.1 Pseudomonas sp. | reverse complement strand
GCGGTGGTCAGGGCGGCGGCGAAATCGGTCAGCGGAGACGGCGCGTTCGGGCTGAAGCGATTGAGGTAATTCTTCAGCTCTTCGCTGTACAACGGGTTGAGCGGCAGCAACTCCTTGATCGCATTGATCAGTGCCATGCCGTAGGCCTTGACCTCGTCACGCGGGTCTTCGTCGCTCTGCGGGTATTCCACTTCCACTAGATAGGGCGGCTTGCGCCGCAGCCAGCCACGAATCCGCACCCGCGCCATGCCTTGCGCGACGAATTGCAGCTTGCCGCCTTCCTTGGATGCGTGATGCACGCGGACCATGGTGCCGTGCTCGGGCAGGCTGTCCGGGTCGAAGCTGGCGGCGTCTTGGGCCGGTGTGTCCATATAGAAGAGTGCCAGGCGCTGATGCGGCGTCTTCGAGACCAGCTCCAGAGTTTCCGCCCAGGGATGCTCATTGACGATCACCGGCAGTACTTGCGCCGGGAAAAACGGTCGATTGTGCACGGAGATGACATAGAGTTTGTCCGGCAGGTTCTGGTCGGGCAGTACCAGCCCG
>DPSI01000518.1 GCA_003527165.1 Pseudomonas sp. | reverse complement strand
GCCCCAGTTGGTCCCCTGTGATTCGGGTACGCGTTGCCAGATTTCGTGATAGCTGCCGTCCAGGCCATCCTCGATCAACCGATCAGCACCCTCGAACTTCATGCAACCAATGTCCGGCGGACCGCCGGGCGGCTGGTAATCGATCAGCCGATGCCACTGGCAGACGTCGTCCTGCACCTCGGTCAATCCGGCGAAGCCCGCTTGCTCGCACAGCGCCTGCTGTTGCGCCAGGGTGCAGGTGGCGAGAGAAGCGGCAGGCGGCGTGGTCGGTGGATGGGGGATGCGCACGTCGGCGTGCAGGTTGGCCGTCTGCAGCCAATAGACTTCGCTGGTTTCGTCACGAAGACCGGCGGTCGTGGTCAGCAGGCGGCGGCGCCATACGCCCAGATAAGCGTCGGGAACGGGTGTCATGCGTGGTACTCCGGAAAACGTTTGAGGGTCCGCCAGAAAACCATGTCGTGGTTCGGCCACAACGCAGCCCCGGTGTCGGCGGCCAGTCCCTTGAGCTTGCGGATGCTGTCCAGCGCCAGGTCTTCGCGGTCCTGCCAGCACAGGCCGGGCGCTATCTCATCGGTAAGGTTTTCTGCCAGGTCCGCCGCATCGCCAGTCAGGATCACCGGCTTGCCATGCGGCAATTCGATCAGCAGCGACATGTGTCCGGCTGTGTGACCGGGCGTGTTGATCGCTTGCACGCCAGGCACAAGCTCGTATTCCTCGCGCTGAAGCTTCCAGCTGTTCTTAACACTGAATGCATCGGCGAAGTCGTCGGCAAAGTAGGCGTCGTCGGCCTGAGCGTGGGCTGCATCCAACTCGGCCTCGTGCACGTGGACATCGCAACCGCAGAACTCGCACAGTCCGCCGGCATGGTCGAAATGCAGGTGGCTGAGAAACACCAGGTCGATGTCCGCCGGGGTCAGGCCATGTCGGGCCAGGTGGGCCGGCAAGCGTTGGTCTTCACTCATTTCCGGCGGCCCCATGGGAAACTCCACCGGGTCGAACCAGCGTACTCGCAGCTGCGGATCGCTGAGCTTGGCGTAGTCGCAGCCGACGTCGAAGAGGATGCGGCCCTGGCGAGTCTCGATCAGGAACGTGAGGATCGGCGCCTCGATCTGGATGCCATGGCCGCGGTTGCGCGTGGAAATCGACTTGTCGTAGCGATGGGTGGCGGTAAGCAGCGGCCAGAGCTTGAGCACGTCGGTCATGCGGGCATCTCCAGCAGGGCGATGAGTGCGTCGCTGGTGATGACTTCGCCGAACAGCCCACCCTCGACGCCGATCATCGATAGCGCCGCGGCGTGCAGCGCGGGATAGGCTGAGCCGCACGCGTCGGCGACGGTCAGGCAGGCAAAGCCGAGGTCCACTGCATGGCGCAGCGTCGAAGACACGCATACCTCGGTGGTTACGCCGGTGAGGATCAACTGACGAATGCCGCGGTTACGCAGCAGCAATTCCAGATCGGTGTGGGCGAAGGCGCTGTAGCCGGGTTTGTCGATCACCGGCTCGCCAGGTTCGGACTGAAGCTCGTCGATCAGGTCGTTACCGTACTCGCCGCGTACCATCAGACGCCCCATCGGTCCGGGGCTGCCGATCGGCGCGCCGCTGGCTTCGGCGCGCCGGCGCTTGGTGTCGGGCAAGTCGCTGAGATCGGCGCGATGGCCTTCGCGGGTATGCACGATGAACAGGCCGCATCGGCGTGCGGTGATCAACAGCTGGCGAATCGGCTCGATGGGCGCCCGCAGGCGTTCGATGTCCAACCCGGCCTGATTGGCATAGCCACCTGGCGCGCAGAAGTCGCGCTGCATGTCGATCACCAGTAACGCGGCTTGTTGCAGCGCCAGGTTCACAGGAGATTCCCCAGGGCGAATTCGTGGCAGACCGCCGCGGCAATGCCGCCGACGATGTCGTCGGCCATGCGCTGACCCTTGGCTGCCGTCGAACCTCTGGCCGACGACAGCACGCCGGAAGGCGGCACCCATTCGGTCCGGGCGGGGTACATGTCGTAGGGTGGGAAATCCGCCGGGCCATCGTCCGGGATACGCTCCAGCGCGACCAGACCGGGGTGGTAGTGCAGCATCAGCGAGGTCTCGATGACGGCGGCATGCTCCAGGGCAAAGCCCGGAAAACCATTGGGAAACACATCGGCCAGGGTGTCTTCCCGGCAGAAGTCCCAATGCTCCAGGCGCATCACCTCGATACCGGCATCCGGACCCAGCTCGCGCAGCGCCAGCTGAATGCCTTCACCGACGAACCACTGGTTCTCGTAATGCCCGACCACCAGCACCAGCCGCTTGACGCCGTGACGATGGAACTCACGCACCGCATCGTGAACCAATGCGCTCAGCGTGGCGCCATCCAGACTGGTGGTGCCACAGAAATGTTGGCCGCCGCCGCACTTGGGCTGCGACTTGTAACCGTAAGACAGCGCTGGGGCGACCAGCCCGCCGACGCGGCTCGCGACGTCGGCGCAGATGGCGCTGGCCAGCAGCGCATCGGTGCCCAGCGGCAGATGCGGCCCGTGCTGTCCGGTGGCGCCACAGGGCAGAAACACCACCGCACCGTCGCGTACACGGCGTTCGTATTCGACCCAGCTGAGTTGATCCATGTGAACGCTGTTCATATCGAAGGACTCCGGATTGCAGTCAGGGCCGGTCGCTCCGGCCAGCTGGCGATCAGCGCGGCAAAAGTCACCAGGGCCGCGCCGCCCCATTCATGAATGCCGATGACCTGCTCACCGAGCCAGGCGGAAGAGAGCACCGCGGCCACCAGCTCGAAGACGACCAGCACTGCGGCACGTCCGGCTTCGATGTGGCTGACGCCGTATTGCACGGCGGCCATGCTCAGCAGCCAGCCGAGCGCCATCAGACCGATCTGCCAACTCAGCTCGACGTTCAGCGGCGGCGGGTATTCATCCAGCGCGGGACAAAGCAGCGCCGCGATGAGCGCGCTGCCAGCGAAGGGCGCCAGCGTCTTGCTGGCCAGAGGCACCCCGTCGGCCGCCCGGGTGGCCAGGTTGTTGAGGCTGAAGCCGAGGCCCGCTGCCAGTGCGAGCCAGTCGCTGCCGCTCAATGGCTGGATCAGTTCATTGCTGATGCCCAGTGTCATGGCGATGCCGAGCATGGCCAGCAACAGCGCAACGATTCGCAGCAGGGTCAGACGCTCGCCGAGAACCAGCCAGCCCCCAAGCACGCCCCAGACCGGTGCGAGATAAAACAACAGCATCACCCGCACCACCTCACCAGTGGCCAGTGCGGTCACGAGTGCCGCGGTCGCGCCACCTCCGCACACCGCAATGGCCAAGAGACCGTTGCGCTGGGGCCGCCAGGCGTTGCGTTCGCGCCACAGCACCGGGATGGCGATCAGGCTGAGCACGCCGTAGACCAGTAGCACCAGCGGCATGCCGACCAGGCCGATACTGGCGAAATGATGCAGCGGCAGCCAGCCCAGCCCCCAGGCGATTGCACCGGCGACCAGTAGGCTCTGCGGCAGCAACGTGCTCACGCGCCCATCCAGGAGCCACCGTTGGGCCCGAGTATCTGTCCGGTGAAATAGCTGGCTTGCGGCGAAAGCAGGAAGACGATGGCTGCCGCGACTTCCTCTGGCGTGCCGAGTCGAGCCATGGGAATGTCCAGCTCCTTGGCCATCCATTCGGTGCTCATGTGTTCCGGCGAGACCATGGCCGTGGCGATGGGGCCGGGCGCGACGGCATTCACACGTATACCGCTGGCCGCGAATTCGCGCGCCAGCGAGCGCGTTAGGCCGATCACGCCGGCCTTGGCGGTGCAGTAGGCGGCGTAGTCGCTGCGGCCGAGAAAGCCCAGGTCCGATGCAACATTGACGATGGCGCCGCCCCCGCGCGACAGCATGTGCCGCAAGGCATATTGCGAGCAGCGGTAGACACCGTGCAGATCGACGTCCAGCACCTTGGCCCAGTCCTGCTCGGTGGTGTCGAGAAAAGGCTTTTCCAGGATGACGCCGGCGTTGTTGACCAGCAGATCCAGTGGCCCCTCAGCGAGGATCTGCTCGAACATGCCCGCAACGGCAACCGCTGAGCTGACGTCAGCCTCCACGCATCGAGCCTGTCCGCCGTCTTCCGTGACCGCTTGGCACAGCTGCCGCGCCAGTTCGGCCTGGCCGAAGTGGTTGACCCAGACATGGGCGCCGGCGCGGGCGAGGCCAAGCGCGGTGGCCCGTCCGATGCCAGTCGCCGCGCCGGTGATCAGCGACACCTTGTTATCCAGCGGCAGGCGATCCATCAATGCATCACCTCGCCATGACTGACCGACAGCGCCTGGCCAGTCAGTGCCGCTGCCAATGGCGAGCCAAGAAACAGAAAGGTGCCGGACAAATCCGCCGGGGTCAGCAATTCGGGGATGGCCTGGGCTGCCAGCACCGCGACCAGCTCTTCGGCCTCGCTGCGGCCGTTTTCTGCCGCCATCAGGCGCAGCGAGCGCATGGCTGCATCGGTGCCGATCCAGCCGGGGCAGACGGCATTGACGCGGATGCGCCGCGGCCCCAGTTCCCAGGCCAGAGAGCGCGTCAGCCCGACCACCGCGTGCTTGCTCGCCACATAGGCGGAAAAGCCCGGCACGCCTTTGAGGCCCCAGATCGAGGCCTGGTTGATCACGCTGGCACCGGCTCTCAGGCGCGGCAGCAGTGCACGGGTCAGACGTTGCATGGACGAGACATTATTGTCCAACAGCTGCACCCAGCAGGTGTCCGCCTCGGCGCTGGGTTCGGTGATTGGCGTCTGGTACTCGATACCGGCATTGTTCACCAGCACGTCGACGCAGCGGTTGCGGCAGGCGAGGTCGTCAGCGAAGCTCTGTACCGCATGCCAGTCAGCGAGGTCCAGCGTACTTGCGTGGAGCGGGCCTTCGGGTTGCAGGCTTTCCACCAGTTCGGCCAGGGCATCCGCGTCGCGGTCGACCAGTTCCAGCGTGGCGCCAGCCTCGGCATAGGTCTGCGCCAGCCGCCGGCCTATGCCGCCCGCCGCGCCAGTGAGTACGACACAACGTCCGCGATAATCGAGTGCTTTATGCATTTCACACCGCCGTGAGGAAAGACACGCCAACCGCACCGTAGAAACCTTCGGTCTTCTGCGGGCCTTCACCGACCACACCGTAGTCGTCGTCGAGGACACGACGCAGGCGATAGCGATGGAAGCTGCCGAGCAGGTGACGCATCGGGATTACCTGGTTGTAGGTGCTGCCATACAGCTCGGCATGCAGCTTGGGCAGGCGATACCAGGGTGCGACCGGTTTCTCGTGATGGGCGTTGTGGAAGGAAAAGTTGAGCAACAGCAGGTTCAGCGACGGCCAGCGCGCCGATACCACATTGCTGAAGGTGTTGAGCTGCTCGTAGGCGCGGTCGCGCTGCTTGTTTTCCGGCACCTTGCCTTCTTCCAGCACGGCGAAGGCGTCATAGGTGTGCTGGTAGGCATCGGCGAAGCGCAGCACCGTGACCATCAGCATCCAGGCCACGACATAGAGGGCCAGTGCCTTCAGCGACAGCCAGCCCAGCAGCGCGAACAGCAGGGTGCGGACCAGCATCACCCGAGCAACCTTGCCGCGCCGCGCACGGTGCTTTTCGTTGCGGGTCACGAAGGGCAGCACGATCACGTAGAAATGCATGATCAGCTCCACCGCCGGCACGTAGGCCCACTCCAGAGCCAGCACCATCTTCTTGAACCAGGCCGGGCGCGCCTTGAGAAATACCTTGCTGTCGAAGGTGATCACGTCGGCGCGGTCGACGTGGTGGCGCATATGTTTCTTGCGCAGGTCCTGAAAGTCGGCATAGCAACTGCCGGTCAGCCAGCTGCATTTGCTGCCGGCCCACTGGTTGTGCTTCGGCACGCTGAAGATGGTGCCGTGGGCGAACTCGTGAATCAGGTAGGCCGCGATGATCATCGCATGGCCGAGCAGCAGGGTGCCCAGCGCATTCAGCCAGGCGCTGGCTGAAAAGAGCAAGGCCAGCCCGGCGAGGTAGCCGAGCAGGGTATAAGTCACGGCCAGGGTGTTCGGCACCTTGCCATCGGCATAACGGTAGAGCGGCTTGCTGGTTTTCATACGGGTCTCCGGCCGGGGCGAGCGTTACTCGCCCCGGCACGCATTACTTGGCGAGCGCTTCGGTGAATTGCGCGTCGTAGGTGTTACTGAAATCCGGGATGGAAGGGATCTGGCCGTTGTCCACCAGCAGCTTGGCAATGATCGCGCCGCTGCCGTGGAATGAATGGGTGTCGTCACCGGGCGCGAAGCTCTTGCCCATTTCCGAGAGCGGGATGTTGTACGCGCCGGCCATCTGCTCGGTGGCTTCTTCGGCGCTGACGCCCAGCACTTCGCCGATGATCTTCGCCGACTCCTCAGGGTGCGCCTGCATGTAGGCGAGCCCGTCCAGGTAGCCCTGAATCATCGCCTTGATGGCGGCGGGCTTCTTGGCGATCACCGCCTCGTCGAAAGCCAGCACGTCGGTGATCAGGCCCGGT
>DPSI01000521.1:5089-11888 GCA_003527165.1 Pseudomonas sp. | reverse complement strand
TTTCCGCAGCTGCAGAACCTGCACGAATACAGCAACACGCCATCCGCCTTTGTGGTGCGCAGCGTGTTCGAGGACGCCTACAACTACATGAAGTCCGGCCAGCTGCTGCGCCAGGTGATCAACAAGATCCAGCAGGGCGTGGACTTCAACAAGGCGCAGGAGCGCCACGAGTTCGGCAACCTCTACGAACAACTGTTGCGTGACCTGCAGAACGCCGGCAACGCGGGCGAGTTCTACACGCCGCGCCCGGTCACCGAGTTCATGGTGCGCATGGTCGATCCCAAGCTGGAGGAGAAGGTGATGGACCCTGCCTGCGGCACGGGCGGCTTTCTCACCTGCACCATCGAGCACAAGCGCAGCCGCTATGTGAAAACCGCCGAGGACGAGCGCACCCTGCAGGCAAGCATCTACGGTGTGGAGAAGAAGCCGCTGCCGCACCTGCTGGCCACCACCAACATGATCCTCCACGGCATCGAAGTGCCGAACCAGATTCGCCACGACAACACCCTGGCTCGCCCGCTGATCAGCTGGGGCCCGAAGGAGCGGGTCGACTGCGTCGTCGCCAACCCACCGTTCGGTGGCATGGAAGAGGACGGTATCGAAACCAACTTCCCGGCTGCCTTCCGCACCCGTGAAACCGCCGATCTCTTCCTCGTGCTGATCATGCACCTGCTCAAAGACGGCGGCCGCGCTGCCGTGGTGCTTCCTGACGGCTTCCTGTTCGGCGAAGGCATCAAAAGCCGGATCAAGGAAAAGCTGCTGAGCGAGTGCAACCTGCACACCATCGTTCGCCTGCCCAACGGCGTGTTCAACCCCTACACCGGCATCAAGACCAACCTGCTGTTCTTCACCAAGGGCATGCCGACCAAAGAGGTATGGTTTTACGAGCATCAATACCCAGCCGGCGTGAAGAACTATTCCAAGACGCGCCCCATGCGCATCGAAGAGTTCGCCGTGGAAGAGGCCTGGTGGGGCAGCGAGGCCGATGGCTTTGCCGCACGGGTGGAAAACGAGTTCGCCTGGAAGGTCAGCCTGGATGAGCTGAAAGCCCGCAATTGGAACCTCGACTGTAAGAACCCCCATGTCGGCGAGCTGGTCAGTCATGACCCGGACCAGCTGCTGCGTGACTACGCGCAGCTGCACGGCGAAATCAGCCAGTTGCGCGACCAGCTCAAGGCTGTGCTGGCCGAGGCGCTGGAGCGGCCATGAGCGACGTCGCCATCTACGAAAGTGCCAGTGGCCAGATTGCCGTCACCGTCGAGCACGACAGCGTATGGTTGCGCCAGGAACAACTGGCCGAGCTGTTCGGCCGTGACCGTACCGTAATCGGCCGGCATATTCGCAACGTCTTCGCCGAAGGCGAGCTGGAGCGTGAAAGCAATGTGCAAAATCTGCACATTGCTGGCTCCGACAAGCCGGTGACCTTCTACAACCTGGACGTGATCATCTCCCTCGGCTATCGGGTGAAGTCCCGTGAAGGCACGCGCTTTCGCCAGTGGGCCAATCAGGTACTCAAGCAGCACCTGACCCGCGGCTACACGCTGAACCGCGAACGCTTCGAGGCCAACGCCCGCGAGCTGGAAGCGGCACTGGAACTGGTGCGCAAGGCCGCCCGCACGCCCGAGCTGGGCGAAGCGGGTGGGCGCGGCCTGGTGGAAATCGTCAGCCGCTACACCCAGACCTTCCTCTGGCTGCAGCGCTATGACGAAGGTCTACTCACCGAGCCCACCGGCAGTCCCGGTGGTGAATTGCCCGATGCTACCCAGGCGCGCCGGCAACTGGCTGAACTCAAAACCCAGCTGATGGCCCGTGGCGAAGCCAGCGACCTATTCGCCCGCGAACGGGGCGATGGCCTGGCTGCGCTGCTCGGCAACATCGAGCAAAGCGTATTCGGCGAGCCGGCTTACCCTAGTCTGGAGAGCAAAGCGGCGCACCTGCTGTATTTCGTCGTAAAGAACCATCCCTTCGCCGACGGCAATAAACGCAGTGGTGCCTACCTGTTTGTCGATTTCCTGCACCGCAACGGCCGCCTGCTCGATGCTGAGGGCAATGCCGTGATCAATGACACCGGTCTGGCAGCCCTGACCCTGCTGGTCGCCGAATCCGCCCCCGCACAGAAAGACACCCTGATCCGCCTGATCATGAACATGCTTGCCCTGGAAAATCGCCCATGACCGCTCTGCTGACCGACAACCTGCCGCTGCTGGCCAGTGCACCTAATGGCATCAAAAAGCTGCGTGAGCTGATTCTGGAGTTGGCAGTGCGCGGGAAGCTGGTGCCGCAAGATCCGAGTGATGAGCCGGCCAGTGAGTTGCTTAAGCGGATTGTTGAGGAAAAGGCGCGGTTGGTAGCTGAGGGCAAGATCAAGAAGCAAAAGCCGCTGGCGGAAATATCGGACGATGAAAAGCCGTTTGAGTTACCTGCCGGATGGATGTGGACTCGTCTTGGTGATATTTGCCTCACGCAAACAGGTACAACGCCGAGCAAGAGTCAACCCGAACTATTCGGCTTGGATGTGCCATTTATAAAACCCGGCGACATCTATCCCGATCAAGTTGACTATAGCGGTGAGGGCTTGTCGTCCTTGGGCGCATCTCAAAGTGGCCGAATAGCACAGGCTGGCTCCCTTCTGATGGTTTGCATCGGCACTATTGGTAAGTGCAACCTGATTGAGCGGGACTGCTCCTTCAATCAACAAATAAACTCGGCAACTCTTTACAAAGGTCTCCCGCAATATCTGCGGATTGCCGCACGATCCCCATACTTCCAAGCCGAAGCCTGGAGCGAGTCATCCAGCACAACCATTGCGATTTTGAATAAAGGAAAGTGGGAGGCTATCTCCCTTCCGCTACCAAGCATCACCGAACAACATCGCATAGTCGCCAAAGTCGATGAGCTGATGGCCCTGTGCGACCACCTGGAAGCCCAGCAGGCCGACGCCGAAAGCGCCCACGCCCAACTGGTGCAGGCGCTGCTCGGCAGCCTGACTCAGGCTACCGATGCCGAAGACTTCGCCGCCAGCTGGCAGCGCCTGGCCGAGCACTTCCACACCCTGTTCACCACCGAATCCAGCATCGACGCTCTCAAGCAAACCCTGCTGCAACTGGCCGTGATGGGCAAACTGGTACCGCAAGATCCCAGCGATGAGCCAGCGAGTGAGCTGCTAAGGCGGTTAGCTAATGGAAAAGCGGAGCTTGTACGATCGGGCCTATTAAAAGCACCTAAGCCACTACCAGATATAAAACAACATGAGATCCCTTACGAACTACCTCAGGCGTGGAAGTGGGTGCGTCTTGGCGAAGTTAGTGAGTTCGTTAATGGTGACAGAGGCAAAAATTATCCTAACCGAACGGAATACGTCTCAGCAGGTATTCCTTGGATAAACACGGGCCATATTGAACCTGACGGAACATTGAGTCAGGACAGCATGCATTACATTGCACGTGAAAAATTCGAAAGCTTAAACGGTGGAAAAATCAGGCTTGGCGACCTTGTCTATTGCCTACGAGGCGCAACCTTTGGGAAAACAGCGATCGTTGATCCTTACAGTGAAGGCGCCATTGCTTCGTCGTTGATGATTATTCGGCCCTTTGAGCCTTGCTCGAATCGTTTTATGTATCGATATCTGACCAGCAAAATCGGCAGAGACCAGATATTCCGATTCGATAATGGCTCTGCGCAACCTAATCTTTCAGCTAACAATGTGCGGTTGTATGTATATCCACTTCCACCGCTCCCCGAACAACACCGCATCGTCGCCAAAGTCGATCAGCTGATGGCCCTCTGCGACCAACTGAAAACTCGCCTAACCCAAGCCCGCCAGCTCAACGAACAACTGGCAACCGCACTGGTCGAGCAGGCCGTGGCCTAAACAAGGGGTGCAAGGATGCCTATTCGCACACAAGTCTGGACTGTCGGCGCGCAGCCCGTAGCCCTCAAGGCGGCGCGGTTGGTCAGCGAGCAGCTGTTGGAAAACATGATAGTCGCAGCGCCGGCGCTGCTGTCCGAGGACTGGCTGCTGATCGGCCAGCAGGAAAGCACCGGCTACGGCGGGCGTATCGACCTGCTGGCGCTGGCGCCGGATGCCTCGCTGGTGCTGATCGAACTCAAACGCGACCGCACCCCGCGCGAGGTGGTGGCACAGGCGCTGGATTATGCCGCCTGGGTCGAACGGCTGGAGGCCGACGAGATCGCCGCCATCTACCAGCGCTTCAAGCCCCAGGGCGAGCTGGCTGTGGACTTTCAGGCGCGTTTTGGTGCGCCTCTGGATACCGACTCGCTCAACCAGAGTCATCAGATCGTCATTGTCGCCGCTGAGCTGGATGCCAGCAGCGAGCGTATCGTAGGTTATCTCCGCGAGCGTGAGATCGCCATCAACGTGCTGTGCTTCCAGATATTCCAGCTGGGTGATCAGCAGTTGATCAGTCGCACCTGGCTGCTCGACCCCACCGATACACCCCAACCTACCGCCGCTGGCAAGCCCGGCACGCCCAGCGAGCCGTGGAACGGCGAGTTCTATTGCTCCTTCGGTCACGGCCCCAGCCGCTCTTGGCCCGAGGCGCGACAGTTCGGCTTTATCTGTGGCGGTGGCGGCAGCTGGTACAGCAACAGCCTGAAGGTGCTCAGCCCCGGCGACCGCATCTGGGTCAACGTACCCGGCTCCGGCTATGTCGGCGTGGCGCGAGTTACCAGCCATGCCACCCCAGCCATCGAGTTTCGTATTCCTTATCAGGGCAACGAGGTCCCGGCGCTGGAGCTGCTTAACGGCGCTAATTATCACCGTGACCTGGCCGATGACCCGGAACGTTGCGAATACTTCGTTTCGGTGGAGTGGCTGTTTAGCCTGCCGCTGAACGAAGCCATCAAGGAAGTCGGCCTGTTCGGCAACCAGAACACCATCTGCCGCCCAACCACCCCGAAGTGGCGCTGGACGGTGGACCGATTGAAAGAACGCTTCGGCGTGTGTCGGCATGCTCTGGCGCGAGTTCGATGAGAGCCTTGTGCTTTCATCCGACCAGCAAAAGCTGTTCAACACATTGGATGCCGAGCATTTCTTCAATGCGCGCACGCTGGCGAGTGGTCTGACGGCTAGCCGCCTGCTGGCCGCAGCACCGAGTTTCCTGGTGGCGGTCGGTGTATTGGGTACTTTCGTTGGTTTGACCGTCGGGCTTGAGGGGCTGGTTGGGACGTCGGACGAGATCGAGGCGCTGAAGGGCGGCATCAACAAGCTGATATCAGGCGCTGCTGTAGCGTTTATGACGTCGGTATGGGGTGTCGCTTTCAGTCTGCTGCTCAACATCATCGAGAAGATGTTCGAGCGTAATGCACTTATCGATATTCAGAAGCTGCAGCACGATATCGACTTCCTCTATCCGTTCGGGGCGTCCTGTTACTTGCCCTGCGTTCAAGGGCGACCAGCCCGAATGATGCCCTTCGCTGCATAGTACATCCCGGCCAGCCCCGCGACTGTAAACACGAGTGTCAAGAATGGTGGCCCACCAGCTTCACGGCTAATGCGGGTAGCCACCGCCATGGCAGTAAAGATTAGAAAGCACGCAAACGCCGCAAATAGCCAAGTCCATAACGTCCTCATGGCCGTGCGCCCTCCGGCATGTCATCGACATCGAAAGGGCCATCTTCCATCTCTATAACGGCGCGAACGTACCCATCCACGTCTTCTATGCCCTTTTTGCGAGCTTCGGCCTCCAGGTGGAGGCGGCGTTTTTCATTGCGCTCCGCGGCTCGCGTCATCAGTCCTTTGAAATCGGTCATGCAGAAACCTCGTCGGGGGAGTTTGGGGTTGGGAATCGCCTACTCCGGCACAGGGAGGCCTGCACATTTTTTTGTGTGTGCGCTCCACGTTTCTGCGTCCGTGACAAGCGACCCGCAATCCGGGCAGACATGCGAAGGGCGACATGCGGTGACGTTCGCATTGCTCCTAGAGCCCACGCATCCAGGGCATAGGCCATAGCCCCGCAACGGGGAGTCCCATTTAGGGGGGATGGGGTCATCGCATCGGCGGCAGTACACAAGTAGCCCCGTGTGAAAATTTATAGGAATTTTTGGCACCCGCTTTTCAGCGAGTGGCGTTTTGCCATATTCGAAAGGTACTGGGGCGAAAGCCCATTGGCAAGTGACGAAGCTTCCGGGTGGCCGGGAATATGGGGGTCGCCGGCTCAGGGACTCCCAACTGGATTCTGTTTCCTGGTTCGGCCGACTTCGCTTTAATTGCCCGCATATTGCTGCGGTGGGACTACGGGGTTTCGTCTGGCCCCGGTTCTTTCTTGACTGAAGGGCACCAAAGCAAACTGCCGTCGAGAAGATAAGTAATGGCGCCGTTGGAATCTGGTCGGAGCCGTCCCTCTTATGTGGAAATTCCAAAAGCGCACAAGCGCCTCATATCTGCGCCGAATAGCATGGCGGATCTTCATTGGGGTCACTCCATTCGGTGCAAGGGTGCATGTGAGGAGCTGATGAGAGCTGTCCCCCGCTACCCCGCGCAACCACCTTTTCCACCCATTGGCGGCCCCGCCATAATGGCGCCTGACTTAAGAATTTTTTCAATGTATCAGTGGAAGAATCAGAACGCTGATAAATTAAATGCATATTTTTTCAGCCAGCTAACGGAGAGCCGCCGTCTCCGTATCGTTAAACCGTGGCTAGTAGCCTCGCTACCCCGATCCGATGGAGACACCGAAATGCGAGACGCAACCTGCGCAGCGAACATGCTGGTAACACTAAATGGAGCAACCAAGACGGCCAAGGAATGGGCTGACGAGCGTGGGTTAAAGTGGCAGGT
>DPSI01000521.1:2400-5021 GCA_003527165.1 Pseudomonas sp. | reverse complement strand
AGTGGCAGACGGTGAAGATGCGGCGCTACCGGGGAGGTTCCTGGGAGGAAGCACTTCACTCCGAACTACAACGTACTTCTTGGATGAAAGAATGGGCCTTTTAGTTGGCTACTGTGCTAGGCCAGTGGTTACGCTTCCCTTGTTGACTTGTAGTTAATTGCCGACGTTCGCCTGCCTAGCGAACGCTACCTGCTTGGGCGCTTTTGGTTCTGCCAGTGTCTGCACAGCGAGGTGCGGGCCTAGCTCTAAGCCTTGAGCGCGAGCCGCAGGTAAATTTTGCCACCTCCAGGCGACTCGCCCGCAAGGCCTTGGCTGGCTAGTTTGGCGAACAAGCCAGCCATCGTATGGGCTTGGTCGACCAGCGTGTTTTCGGCACGCGACAGGTCCTCCTTGTAAACGTCAGCGGTCTGGTGCATCAGTTGGGTCGCCATTTCATCGATCCGCGGGTACTCAATCCCGTGACATATTGTAAGCACTAACTCACTGAGGTTTTCAGGGCTGGTTACTTTGCCCGAAAAGGTCATGGCACGGCCTAACCAGCAGCTGCCCAATGGCGAAGCTCGATCGTCAGGCTTTGTTTCCCCGGTGCGTCTTCAGAGAGTTTGTTTCGTGAATATAGCGGTCACGCAGTTCGCGACCCGTTGCGCAGTGGCGACCAAGCGGCGGGTAGCAATGAGGGCAGCCACCCACGGCGTGAGCGTGATAGATATCGCGGGCGGCGCGCCAGGCAGTCGAAGCGAGGTGACCAGGCATTCCTTCCGCGCTCGCTCGCGCGTACTGCTCCCGAAACTCTGCCGCTGCGTTTTCGGAATGGCCTGAAGGCGGCTGCCATTCAGGGTGAGTGTGGATCAGGCGGGCTACTCGCCAAGGAGCCTGCTGGTGCTGTTCTACCAGGTCATTGCGATCAACAAAATGTTCTTTGAGCAGATAGTCCGGCGAGCACTCCAGTAGGCTGGCGAGTTGCTTCAGCCATACCCAGGCGGTGGCTGGCGCAGTGTCCATCACCTCCAACACAGCGACAACTTCGGATTTATGCTTGGCTAAATCAGCCAGCAGCTCGGTCGGCGGCTCGTGTTCAGCCTCCCAGGTCAGCCGGCCATCCACCAGCACCAGCAAGACACCCACGGCCTTCGCCTGTTCTACCAGTTCGAAGGCACTCATATCTCGCCCCGATACTTCGCAGGTGCTGCGACAACTGCGACTTCCGCGACAAGCCCCGTAGTTTCTGATTGTGGCTGGTGCGACAGGGTTGCGACCGGCTGCGACAAACGGTGGCTGCCGTTGCCGGTGTCGCAGGCTGTCGCTGCTGCGTCGCAAGCGTCCGGGCCTTGCGTGGTCAGGGTTGTCGCAAAAGTCGCGGCTGTCGCAACGGGGCTGAGATTGAAGGTCTTGCCATCAGCCGTGCTCAACCAGCGGCGCTCTACGAGTACCGCCAGGATACAGTCACGCTGCTTGGCGCTTTTGCGAACGCAGCTCGGGCCTTCGCGCTGCAGAGTACGGGCATCGAAGCTGTGACGCTGATTGCTAAGAAGCCAATCGAGCAGCGTCTGAGCTTGGAGCAACTGCGTATCGATCTTGCTCGGGTTGGCCAGGCGCAGCGCCTCTGTCAGATACCAGCGCACCAGCCTAGCGGCGCGCTCGATCAGGTCGTGGTTAATGGTCTCCCGGCCTTCGACTACGGCGAACACACCCGCGATGCGCAGCAGATTTTCAGCCCCCTTTGCGGCGGTCGGCTTGATCTCTCGCAAGTCACCGCCCTGACCAAGTTGGCGCTCGATCGCATCGTGCTCTTCGATCCACGCAGCCAGGGCGGCAGGCTCCAGCGCGAGCACGGGTGGCGTCAGTTCGCCACTTACATCCTTAGTGGGCTCCTGCGCCAGCAGGCGGGCCATGCGCTGCCAGTAGCGGCTTAGGCGTGCATCACGAGTCGGATCTGCGTCACGGTAGAAGCGCGTACCGGCTAGCGACTCCGGCCAGGCAATCAAGAAGCGCGCTAGAAAACCCTGTCCCTGCATGATCGGATTGATCAGCACCTCAGTGGCCACGATGGGTTGAATCATCAGATGAGTGCTTAAACGGCAGCCATAGCGGGCCGAGCTCTCACCCTCCGAGGCGCGGGTGCGGCTGATCGGTGCGCCGTCCCACAGTTTCGATAGACCAGCAACGCTCTTGAGCGCATTCTCGGGCTTGGTGGCATGGCCGCCAAAGAATTGCCCACCTTCGTCACTGAACAGCCCTTGCGAGGGATAACCACGCAACAGGGACTTTTGCAGGCCCTCAAGAGTCGGCTCTTCGGACAGAATGAACGGCGGTGGCGGTGCCTCGGGCTCCAGCAAGTTGCCTAGGTCCTCCGCTACCGCCTCGGGGTCGCCCTTGGCCTTGTCGAGAATGTTGGTGCGAGCTTTCTGGTAGGCGTCGCGAAGGTCGCGATACTCCTTGGCGCCAGCCTTGTACTGCTCCATTAATTCCCGTTGGTGTTGCTGGTGTGCCTGCAAGGCTAGGCGATCTGCTGCCGACTTTCGGTCGCCCGACTCTGCTACGGTCAAAGCAAACAGCGACAGCGGTATCTGTTGCCCAGGGCGTTGGGCGTTACCGTGCGCCTGGGCAGCCATAGCAGCGGC
>DPSI01000521.1:0-2275 GCA_003527165.1 Pseudomonas sp. | reverse complement strand
TACCGACTGAGCAGCCAAGGCATCGGGTACCTGTACGGCTTCAACGATGGACTGGGCAGCGCCACCAAGCAATTCACCCAACGCTTGAATTGGATAAGGAGCAGCCTTCTCCATCTCGGGCAACAGGGGTAGAGGTTCTGGATAGGTGGGGGAGGGGGGAAGGATAGTCATTGAACACCTCCAAGCCAGTTACGCAGGTCGTTGAAGTCACTCAGCGTTAGCGGCGCATCAGCTGGCCATTGCGGCAATACCAATCCACAGCCCAGGGCGGCAGCGGCCTTGGTGGCAGCGGTGCGCCCGGGGTTACCCTCGGTCTGGCGGTCGTCATCCCCGGCGATGATCATCACCGCCTCCGGGTGGTTGCGTTGCAGGTGGCGGCCAACCTCCAGCAGGTTGTTAGCAGTCATTGAGCAGGCAACCGGGTGGCCGGTTTCCTCGTGGATCGTGGCGCCGGTTGCTATTCCTTCGCAGAGGTACAGCTGCCGGCCTGGCTCGATGTGGCCCAAGGGGCTATAGCAGCCCTTCACTCGGCCGCCAGCCAGGAAGCGCTTGCCGCCGTCTGAGCGGATGCGCTGTAAGTTCACCAATGCGCCTGAACAGCACAGCGGAACCAGCAGCACGTCCCCGTGCTGGCGCAGGTTGTGAGGGCGGCAGCCCTTGGCGATCAGGTAGGGATGTTTGGGATCAGCACGCCGAGCATCACGCCACAGCCGATTGGCATACTCGGTAGCAGCTCGCTGGCGCTGGTGTTGCTCGGCCTCCCGCTGGAGTTTGGCTTGCTCGATGCGATGGCCGATCAGCTGGGCTTCCAGCGGGTCTGCAGGCTTGCGACTGCTCCAGGTGAACGAAGTGCCGGCCTTCCAGCTGCCGTAGCACCCAGAGGCGATGCGATCAGCGAACAGAACATACCAGCCGTTATGTGTTCCGGCCTTGTCGCCGGGGACATGGAAGCGGTGAATTGAACCATCTGCTAACGGCAGCCAATCCATGGTGCCAAAGGCGGTTGCCAGATTGTCGCGGAACAACATTACGGCGTCGGTCACTGCAAGCGGGGTGAAGCGCAGAGCGGGCGCCATTAAGCGTCACGCTCTTTGAGTTTTTCAGCCAGCCAGGAATTCAGCTCTGCGATAACGTAGTAGGCCGCCGCTTGGCGGCTGTGGCCGAACTTGATGGGCTTGGGAAAAGTTGGGTCTTTCTTGCGCAGCTTGTCCAGCCCGGAGCGGGTCTGGCCGATGACCTTGCAGACTTCAGGTTGGGGAATGAGAGCTTGGTCAATCGTGGGGTGGGTAGGGTGCATTTGAGCGCCTCCGTATGGGTTACGGGGCGCACTTTCGGATGAGTGACTAGACCCAAGGCAACTAGACCACAAGACCTAATTTTTGGGTCTAGTCCTGAGTCATTTCGTCGAGAAATGAGCTCCATGCGCTGATGAACTTTTTGCTCTTTCCACTATTTTTTTGTGATGCGCCATAGAAAAGCGCACCTGGGGCCGTCAGCCCCGATTGAGTAAGCCACTGCCAGCAGGCATCCCTAGCTCCCGGTGAACCCTTTGTTGGCTCAGATAACTTAGGCGCGTTGTATTCTTGCTGCTCACCAAACCATAGACGGATGAACTTCAGGCGCTCATCGTTTATCGAGCCTCTCGGCGTGACGATCTCTTCTGTCTGAGTCTGTCCGTCTTGATCGGGTTTGAGAAACGTTGCCAGTCGTTTTATATCGTCCGGCCTGAAAAGGAATGGTCTGCCCTCTTGGTTCGTCAGCGTCCAAGAGTGAACGTGAGGTTGCTCTAACTCCTCTCGATTTGAAAGCACGACAGCCATCCCTGTTACGTCGATCCCCCCGCTTTTATGTGGTTCAAAGGCCTCGTAGGCACAGACAGGGGAATCGACTTGGCAATGCTCCATGCCAATGACCTGCTGCATGACAAATCTAGTTCCAATTCTCGGCGCGATGAAGCCTTCGAGCGCAGCGCAGTCGATGTATACAGGTGTCGAATAACGCTCACACAACTCCATAAATGCGATGCCAGACAGAGGGATCGAAGCCTCGGCCAGCTGGCATAACCATTGGGCCGCCATACCGAAATCTATGTACTCCATGGAGTTGAAAAACCTTTCCATATACTCGCTCTTCGGGTCTACCAGCAAGGTTGGCGGACAGGAGTGGAGGCTGCTTTAAAATCGGACCTAGACCAGCCGGTGAGCTATTGCGCCCGCTTGAATTCCACTACGTTGCCAGTAGCTAGCTTGTCCATATGATCGGCATACCACTGCAT
>DPSI01000185.1 GCA_003527165.1 Pseudomonas sp. | reverse complement strand
GAAGAGGTCGGCGGCACTGAGTTCTGGATGCTGCTAATCGTCGCCTCGGCCATCTTCTTTCAGACCTTCGATGTGGTGGAGTACTGGTTCCAGTCGCAAGTACAGGCCAAATACCCAGCCATCGCCAAGTCCAGCGCGATTCTGCTCTCGGCCGGCCTCAAGCTGTTATTGGTGTTCAGCGGCGCCGGCGTGGTGGCCTTTGCTTTCGCCCATACCGCCCAGTTCATGATGGCCGCGCTGATCCTGGCAATCCTCTACAAGGGCACCACGGCCGTCTCGGTGATGAGCTGGAAGGCCAGTTTCGCCAAGGCCAGGGAGCTGCTCAGCCAGGGCTGGATTCTCTATGTCGGCTCGATCTTCGCGGTGATTTACATGAAGATCGATCAGGTGATGCTCAAGTGGATGGTCGGCGCCGAAGAGGTCGGAGTCTATGCCGTCGCCGCGCAACTGTCGGAAGCCTGGTACTTCCTGCCGACCGCCATCGTCGCGTCCTTTTTCCCCAAGCTGATCAAACTCCACGCCGCCGATGCGACGCGATTCAACCAGCGCTTCCAGCAATTGTTCGATGTGCTGTTCATCCTTGCCATCGCCGTTGCGCTGCTAGTGACGCTCGTCGCCGGGCCGTTGATTTCGCTGCTGTTCGGCACCGAATACCAGAACTCCGCCTCTATCCTCACCATCCATATCTGGGCGGGCGTGTTCATCTTCATGCGCGCGGCATTCAGTCGCTGGATCCTGATCGAGGGCGCACTGATGTTTTCCTTGGTTACCCAAGGCCTCGGCGCGCTGGCCAACATCGGGCTGAACGCGTTGCTGATTCCGCATTACGGCGGAGAGGGTGCAGCCATGGCGACCCTGATTTCCTATGCGATTGCCTCCTACGCCGCGCTGTTGGTGCACAAGAAGACCCGCCCGGTGTTCTACATGATGACCAAATCCATGTTCAGCCCTTTTCGTTACGCATTCAGTACCGTAGGAGCCGCCCGATGAGCCTCATGTCCCTCGCCAGAGCCCTGCCTGAGCCGGTCAAGACCGCGATCAAGGCCACCCGGGACAATACCGGCCTGGCCCTCGTCCGGCTGTTCTCCAGCAACGGCTTTCTGTCCTCTCTTTATTACTGCCTGATCAGCCGCGAGTTCGACCGCGAGCACCGTGCCGTACTGCTCGGCCGCCTGCAGTTCGCCCGGCTGATGCGCAGCAAGGGCGAGAACGATGCCTTTCTGCGGCGCAACGTGCATCGTCTGGAGAAGGGACTGATCATGCGTCCGCGGCGCAGCACCTTTGCCGAGGATTACATTGGCGCGACGGTCCGCTGCTACGCCGATGCGGCGCAGGCTGGTGGGATCAACGGCCAGCAGCGTTGGGCCAACGACGTGCTCACCGATTACTTCTCCGCGGTCGGCAGCACGCCACGCATCGATTCGGCCAAGCAGGCCTTTTCCGGGGCGCAGAGCCTCGATGAATCCAGCCGTTGCGTGCCCTATCCGCACAGTCAGGTACCGGACTGCCCGATCAGCTACGACGAGCTGATGGTGCTGTTCCGCCGCCGCCGCTCGGTGCGCTGGTACCAGGACAAGCCGGTCAGCAACGAGCTGATCGAACAGGCCGTGAGGGCTGCCGCCCTGGCGCCTTCGGCCTGCAACCGCCAGCCGTTTCGCTTCTACGTCAGCAACGACCGGGTCAAGGCTGCGGAAGTCGCCAAATGCGCCGGCGGCACCGCTGGCTTTCATGACAATCTGCCCTGCGTGATCGCGGTGGTCGGCGACCTCGGCTGCTATCCAGAAGCGCGCGACCGCCACGTGGTCTACATCGATGGTTCGCTGGCGGCGATGCAGCTGATGCTGGCGCTGGAAAGCCTCGGCCTGTCCAGTTGCTCGATCAACTGGCCGGACGTGGAAGCAAAGGAACGCCAACTGGCGGAGAAACTGGGCCTGGCCTATTACGAGCGCACCGTGATGCTGCTCGCCGTCGGCTATGCCGATCCAACTGGAGGGATCCCCTATTCGGACAAGAAGACCGAGAAAGACTTGATCGTATACAACTGAGGTAAGCGATGATTATCGAGATCAGAAAGGCAGGCTTCGTCAATAAAGGCGCTGAGCTGATGTTGCATGCGGCGCTGCAGAAGCTGAGGACCCGGTATCCAGACGCTACCTTCGTCATGGCCCCAACCCCGAAGGAGGCCGAGCAGCCGTTCCGCAAACTGGTGCAGCTGGGCTTCTATCCGAAGGCCTGGCTGTGGCGCTACGGCATCCAGTGGGGCGCCCTGGCCAACTTCGCCCCGCGCCCGCTGCGCGAGATGTATGGCGTGGTGCTGGACAAGGAAGTCGATGTGGTCATAGACGCGGCCGGCTTCGCCTACAGCGACCAATGGGGTGAAAGCCCCTGCGCAGAACTGGCGCAGTCGACCCGGCGCTGGAAAAAGAACGGCACCCGCGTGATCCTGCTTCCCCAAGCGCTGGGCCCGTTCAAGTCGGAGAAGAACCAGGCGGCGATGAAGACCGTGGTCGAGAACGTCGATCTGATCTTCCCCCGCGAGCGCGTGTCTTATGAGCACCTGACCGGCCTGGTCGGTGAGCAGGCCAAGATCAAGCAGTCACCGGACTTTACCAACCTCATCACCGGCATGCTTCCCCCGGGCTTCGACGCCGAGCAGAACCGCTTCTGCATCGTCCCCAACTGCCGGATGCTCGACAAGACCGACCAGAAGACCCGCGATGCGTACCTGCCGTTTCTGATTACCTGTACGCGCTATCTATTGAAGAAAGACGCCAAACCCTTCGTATTGGTACACGAAGGCAAGGACGATCAGCGACTGGCCGAACAACTGTCGGCCGCCGTGGGCGGTGTTCCGATCGTCAAGGAAAGCGGCGCGCTGGAAATCAAGGGCATCCTCGGTGCCTGCACCGGCACCCTGGGCAGCCGCTTCCATGGGCTGGTCAGCGCGCTGTCGCAGGGCGTGCCTGCCCTGGCGACGGGCTGGAGCCACAAATACCAGATGCTGTTCGAGGACTACGGCTTCGCCGATGGCCTGATCGAGGTGACCACCGACGAGGCGGAGATCGAGCGCAAAATCGACCTGGTGACCGACGACGCCGCCCGGATCACCGCGTTGATCCAGGCCCGCACCGGGCAGCTCAAACAGCAGTCCGAGCAGATGTGGCAGCAGGTTTTTGCGGTGATCGATCAATGCGACCGCAGCCGGCACGTTCATCACGAGACAGTGGGCGCGGCCTGATCAGTTTCGGTGGCGCCGTCGGGCCCATCCCCGGCGCCATGGCTTATCGATTATCGGCAAAACGCTGGCGAATCAGCCTTAGCGCACTGGGTAGCGGATAGGTGTTTTCCAATACTTCACGGCGAAGACGCCGAAGTAGCCAAAGGCCGTAGCTGCCTCCACGATCTTGTCGAATATGGCTACCTCTGCTGTACCGCTGAAGGGTCGTCCTGCTCTTCAGCGAGAGCGGGTGACGCGTCTGCCGACAGCGAGGCGTAGTAGGCCGCCAGCGCTTGCATCTGCTCGGGCGTCAGGCGCTGCGCGGCGCTGTGCATGACCTGCGCGTATTCGCTACCGCCACGTTTGCCGGCGGTAAACAGCTCCAGTTGCTGCTTCAGATAACCCGCGTGCTGCCCGGCTATGCTGGGATACATGGGATTGCGCGGCGAGCGCTTCGGCCCGTGGCAATGCACACAAGACGGTATTCCCCGTTCCGGTACCCCGCGTTCGGCCACGGCCTGACCCTGCGCCAGGGCATCAGCCGGCGCGCTGGAGTGGTCCGCTCGGGTGGGCACCGGCAGTTCGGCATAATGCCTGGCCAGGGCCCTCATCACGGGCGGCTCGAGCGCGGCGGCAATCGGCTGCATGATGCCGCTGTAGCGCTTTTCATCAGCGTAGGCCTGCAATGCGCCGAGCAAGTAGGCCTGGCTCTGCCCGGCCAGCCGAGGAAAGGCGCCCTCACGTCCGCCGCCGTCGAGGGCATGGCAGCGGGCGCAGTCGTCCAGCACCGCTCCCAGCGGATCGTCCTGCGGCGTGGCCCGCTCGACAGTCATCGGGCCATGGCTATCCACGCCCAGCGCAAGCTCGCGGTAGCGCCGCGCCGACATGCCCGGCAGCGCCTGCAAAAAGGCCACCATCGCCCAGACTTCGTCTGCCCGTTCGGTTGCCGGCCAAGCCGGCATGGCAGTGAACTTCACCCCATTACGAACGATCCAGAACAGCTCCTGCGGCTCCCAG
>DPSI01000186.1 GCA_003527165.1 Pseudomonas sp. | reverse complement strand
ATAAAGAGTGGATGTCCGACGAAGAATTGCATGCCTGGATAGACCGCAACTACGACAAGATCGGGAGCATCTGAGTCGTGATTCCCTACGGTCGTCAAGATATTACCCAAGCCGACGTTGATGCGATGGTAGCGGTGCTGCAATCAGACTTCCTGACACAGGGTCCGATGGTGCCGCGTTTCGAGCAACGCGTCGCGCAGCACGTCGGCGCCAGTCACGCTTTGGCAGTCAACAGCGCGACTTCGGCGTTGCATATTGCCTGCCTGGCGCTGGGCCTGGGGAAGGGCGACTGGTTGTTGACCACACCGGTCACCTTCGTAGCCTCGGCCAACTGTGGTTTGTACTGTGGTGCCAAGGTTGATTTCGTGGATGTCGATCCGCGTACCTACAATCTGTGCCCCAAGGCACTGGAAATCAAACTGGAACAGGCCGAGCGCGAAGGCAAGTTGCCCAAGGTCTTGGTTGCGGTACACCTCTGCGGCCAACCCTGTGACATGCAGGCAATTCAGGCATTGGCCCAGCGTTATAGTTTCAAGGTCATCGAAGATGCTTCCCACGCTATCGGTGGCAAATACCAGGGCGAGTTCATCGGCAACTGCCGCTACAGCGACATTACTGTATTCAGCTTTCATCCAGTGAAAATCATCACCACTGCCGAAGGCGGCATGGCAGTGACCAACGATACTGAACTGGCCAACAGGATGGCACTGTTGCGAAGCCACGGCATCACCCGCGACCCGGCGCAGATGACTCACGAAGCGGACGGCCCCTGGTATTACCAGCAGATCGATCTGGGCTTCAACTACCGGATGACCGAACTGCAAGCAGCGCTGGGTTTCACCCAGATGGAGCGGCTGGATCAGTACGTGGCGCGTCGCCACCAGCTGGCGCACCGTTACGATGACCTGCTGCGCGAACTGCCGGTTACCACACCCTGGCAGCACCCAGACAGCTATTCCGGTCTGCACCTGTACGTGATTCGCCTGCAACTGGACAAAATCCAGAAAACCCACCGCCAGGTGTTCGAAGCCCTGCGCGAGCTGGGCATAGGGGTCAACCTGCATTACATCCCAGTGCATATCCAGCCCTACTACCAGCGCATGGGCTTTCAGATCGGTGACTTCCCCGAGGCGGAAAGCTATTACGCAGAGGCCATCAGCCTGCCGATGTTCCAGACCATGAGCGAGGCGCAGCAAGATGAAGTTGTCGCCGCCCTGAGTAAGGCACTGCAGGCATGAGACTGGCGATCATTCCCGCCCGTGGCGGCAGCAAGCGCATTCCACGCAAGAACATCAAGCCGTTCTGCGGCAAGCCGATGATTGCTTGGTCCATCGAAGCGGCGCTGCAAAGCGGCTGCTTCGATCAGGTCATTGTTTCCACCGACGATGCGGAAATTGCCAAGGTTGCCCGTGAGCATGGTGCCGAAGTGCCTTTCATGCGGCCGGCCGAACTCTCCGACGACCATACCGGCACCATCCCGGTGATCCGCCATGCCCTCGAATGGTTCAACTGCCAAGGACAAAGTATCGAACAGGCTTGTTGCCTGTATGCCACCGCGCCCTTCGTCAGTGCTGAAGATTTGCGTCGTGGTCTGGATATCCTGCAAGGCAACGATTGCGACTATGCATTCTCGGTGACCAGCTACGCCTTCCCGATCCAGCGCGCCATTTGCATCAACGGCGAAGGCCGCGTGACGATGTTCAATCCCGAACATTTCAATACCCGCTCGCAAGACCTGGGAGAAGCCTTCCACGATGCCGGCCAGTTTTATTGGGGCCGTGCTGAAGCCTGGCTGCAGGGCGAGATTATCTTCGGCCCCGACTCGCTGCCGGTGCTGCTACCTCGCCACCTCGTGCAGGATATCGACACACCGGAAGATTGGGTACGTGCCGAATGGCTTTTCAAGTCCATGCAGGCTCAGGAAGGCTGAGGTGTTGTCCATGAAAGTCGTCTTTCGCGGCGATGCCTCGCTGCAGATGGGCACCGGCCATGTCATGCGCTGCCTGACCCTGGCGGATGCCCTCGCCGCGCGAGGCGCCGACTGCCAGTTCATTTGCCGTGAACATCCGGGAAACCTGATCGAGCAGATTCGCAACAAGGGCTATATCGCCCATGCCTTGCCAGCCCACACCGAACCTGTGGGAGCGAACTCGCTCGCGATCAATGCTACAGGCGATGGGCAGGCTCTGGTGCACAGCCACTGGCTTGGCGCAACGCAGGAGCAAGATGCCGAAGCCTGCGCCCCCATCCTTGCCGATCTAAACCCCGACTGGCTGATCGTCGATCATTACGCCCTGAATGCCCGTTGGGAGCGTGCCCTCAAATCCCATTACCGGAAGTTGATGGTCATTGATGATCTGGCCGACCGGTCGCACCAATGCGACCTGTTGCTCGACCAGACCTATGGCCGCAATGCCGAGGATTATCGGGCATGGGTGCCAGCCAACAGTCGCCTGTTGTGCGGCTCGCAATACGCTTTACTGCGCCCGGAATTCTCAGCCCTGCGCCCGTACAGCCTGAAGCGTCGCGCTGCGCCACAGTTGCATAAGCTGCTGATCACCATGGGCGGCGTCGACAGGGACAACGCCACGGGGCAGGTGCTGGAAGCACTGCGCGCCAGTCAGCTTCCGGCAGACTGCCAGATAACAGTGGTCATGGGCTCAACCGCGCCATGGCTGGAAGAAGTTAAGAGACAGGCGCAGGACATGGCTTGGCCAACCAGGGTTGTGGTTGGTGTTAGCGACATGGCGAAACTGATGGCCAACAGCGATCTGGCGATTGGAGCGGCGGGCGCCACGTCTTGGGAGCGCTGCTGTCTCGGCTTACCGACGATCATGCTAGTGCTGGCCGACAATCAGCAGCAGGTTGCTCAGGGTCTTGAAGAGGCCGGAGCAGCACGGATCATCAATCAGGCTCAGTGCATAGCCGGCCGTCTACCCAATCTTTTGGAGCCGCTGACCGTTGGTCCCGCACCGCTCTTGGCCATGAGTCAGTCGGCCATGTCCATCGCTGATGGCCGGGGCGTAAATACCGTTATCCAGCTACTGGAGGCTTGACGTGCAGTTACCTCCGCAACAGCGGGTACGTCCGATGGTGGCTGCCGATCTCGAAAGGGTATTGGCCTGGCGCAATCATCCGGAGGTACGCCGATACATGTATACCCAGCACGAAATTCCGTTGGATGAGCATACCCGCTGGTTCGACAAAGCTTCCAAGAACCCCGAACGCCACCTGCTGGTGTATGAGCGCGCATCAACCCCGCTCGGCTTCATTAACATTCACCAAATAGCACCCGGTGGAATCGGAGACTGGGGCTTTTATGCAGCTCCCGACGCCCCGAAGGGTACAGGGCGCCTGCTGGGGCAAGCTGCCCTACAGTACGCCTTTATAGAAGCTGGATTGCACAAGATTTGTGGGCAGGCGCTGGCATATAACGAGCGCTCCATCCGTTTCCACCGCAGCCTCGGCTTCCTGCAGGAAGGTCTCCTGCGACATCAGCATTTTGACGGCCAGCATCACCACGATGTGGTGTGCTTCGGCCTGCTTGCCAACGAATGGCACCCGAACGATTGAGAGCAAACCGCATGTCGAACATTCCGAACATCTGCATCGCTGGGCGCCGCATCGCGGCTGACGCGCCCCCTTATATCATTGCCGAACTTTCCGCCAACCATAACGGTAGGCTGGAAACCGCGCTGAAGATCATCGAGGAAGCGAAGAAGGCTGGTGCCGACGCCATCAAGCTGCAGACCTATACCGCCGATACCATCACCCTCGACTGTGATTCTGAGGAATTCCAGATTCGCGGCGGTTTGTGGGATGGAAAGACTCTCTACCAGCTCTACCAAGAAGCACATATGCCTTGGGAGTGGCACAAGCCGTTGTTCGAGCATGCACGCAAGCATGAAATCACCATCTTCAGCTCCCCGTTTGACAATACCGCCGTCGACCTATTGGAGGACCTTAACGTCCCGGCCTACAAGATCGCCTCCTTCGAAGCCGTAGACCTGCCGCTGATCAAAT
>DPSI01000022.1 GCA_003527165.1 Pseudomonas sp. | reverse complement strand
GTAGACCACATCCGCGTCGACCTTGGAGGTGGTCGAAAGCACCGCCTTACCGCCGATCGACTGGGTGGCGCTGTCGTTGCCCTTGTACATGCCACCCGGGATTTCGGCCTTGGTGTAGTAGCTCTTTTCGGACAGCAGCTTGTCGATTTCCGGACCGGTGATCGGCACCAGAACGGCGTCGACGGTGGTGGTGGCTTCCTGGATCGCGCCGTTGGGATGACCGACGAAGTAGGTCATGGCATCGATGTTGTTGTCGCCCAGGGCGCTCGCCTGCTCGGCCGGCTTGAGCTCTGCGGCGAGGCTAAAGACCGATTTGTCCCAGCCCTTCTCCTTCATGATCTCTTCGAGGGTGTCACGCTGACCGGAACCGGGGTTGCCGATGTTGACGCGCTTGCCCTTGAGATCGTCCAGGCCTTTGATGTTGGCGTCACGACGCGCCAGCACGGTGAAGACTTCGCTCTGCAGCGAGAAGACCGCGCGGATGTCGTCCATCGCGCCTTCATTCTTGAACGGCTCCAGACCTTCCATCGCCTTGTACTGATGGTCCGATTGCATGATGCCGAAGTTGAATTCGCCGCTGCGCAGGCCGTTGACGTTGGCCACGCCGCCGCCGCTGGCCGGCGCGTTGCACTTCAGGTCCTCGGCGTTACGGTTGACAAAGCGGCAGATCGACTGTCCGGCCACGTAGTAGACGCCCGTCTGGCCACCGGTACCGATGGTCACGAACTGTTCTTGCGCCTGAGCCACACCGCCCAGCCCAGTCCCCGCCAAAGCGGCGGAAAATATCCATGCCAAGGATTTGCCTTTCATGGATTCACTCCTTATTGGTTGTTTTGGATTGCCTCGCGCTGCCTCGTGAGCATTAGCAAGAAGATGGGAGTCTAGCAGGCCATCGGATTTCGCGAGTAAAACGATGGAAACCCGAGCGAAACAACCTGGGCAGCAACGCGCGCTGATACTTTATCCCGACCAATCAGACCCACCGGCCCATCGGCCCATGACGCGTTCCAGCACGCAGAGCGGATTGCGACATTATCAGCGACCGCACCACTTGCGGAATCGCAGCACATCGCGCCTTTGCGGCTATTGCCATATCACGCGGGCACGGCAGCTCATCCGATACTGTTCATGGTGATACTATCGCGAGGGCATTCGCCGTACCGTTTTTGACGCCAGAATCACGACTGAATATTACTCGCGGCTCGCTTGCGTGCCAGCGGAATTCCAAAAGGGCGCTAGCTATGCGTTGCCATCCGTTGACGGTGTTTGCTCTTTTCGTTCTGCTCGCAGGTTCCGGCGGCCTGGCGATAGCCGATGTCAGGCCGGCACTGGTCGCCCAGAACGCACACGAACTGCGAGCCGGAGCCATAGAGTACGTCGCCGGTCACGGCGAGGCGGACTTCGCAACCGCCAACACCGCCGCCTGGCCCTGGCAGCCGCTGAAGCAACCCAATCTGCGCAAGCAGCCGCAGGGCGTATGGCTGCGCTTCACACTGCATAACGCAACCGCTCCGACCGGCGTCTGGCATCTCAGCCTGAAATGGCCAGTGCTGGACCACGTGCACGTGCGTCTGTTCTATCCGACCCGCGGCCAATGGGGCCCGCCAATGCGTGCCGGCGATACCGTGCCGATGCGCGAGCGCCCTAGAGCTGACCACAACTTCGTATATCCCCTTGAACTGCGCGCCGGCGAATCTGCGGTGGTTTATATGCGCGTGCAATCACGCGAGATGATTGCGTTGCCGCTGACCGTCGCCGACGAGACCGGCTTCGCCGCCACCAAGATCGCCGATGTCGCGATGATCAGCCTGTTCTTCGGCGGCATGCTGGTGATCCTGCTGTACAACTGCAGCCTGTTCGTATTCACCCGTGACATCAGCTACCTGCTGTATGTCACCTATCTGCTCAGCGCATTGTTTTACGTGCTGACCATCACCGGCTTCGGCCAGCTCTTTCTTTGGCCGAACACGCCACCATTCTCCCATCGCTTTTACGGCCTTTCAGCGGCGCTGTGCTTTTTTACCCCGCTGGTGTTCGCCAGCCACTTCCTCGGCATCAGACGCTACGGTGGCTGGATCTGGCAGGTGACCCTGCTGCTCTTGTACTACTGGGCCACAGTGCTGCTGGCGATACTGCTCGCACCGGCGCTGACACGCTACCTGGCGATCGAAGTAATGGCACTGATCCACTGCGGACTGACCATAGCCGTGACCGTCACGCTGTGGATCCGTGGCAACGCCTCGGCCCGCATGCTCACCCTTGCCTGGTCGGCCCTGCTGTTCTTCACGATCGCCCATCTGTTGGCCCTGGAAGGGCTGCTGCCGCTCAACGCGTGGACTCTCAACGGTCAACTGATTGGCATGTTCACCGAGTTCGTGCTGCTGTCGATGGCGCTGGCCGAACGCATCAACCATGAACGTGAGTATCGTATTCAGGCTCGGAACGACGCGCTGCGAACCTCCGAGGCGCTGGCGCAGGAACGCGAGTCGCGCCTGCGCGCGCAGCAGCAAACACTGGATTTACAGATGCGCGCCAACGAGGTGCTGGAGGCTCGGGTGTCCGAGCGGACCCGAGCGCTGGAAGAAGCCAAGCGCGGGCTGGAACAGGTCAACGAGCAGCTGACCCGCATGAGCATCACCGACGCGCTGACACAACTGTCCAACCGTGGCCACTTCGACCTGATGCTCGACGAGGAAATCCGCCGCGCGCAGCGCATCGAGAGGCCTCTGTCAGTGCTGCTACTCGATATCGATCATTTCAAACAGGTCAACGACACTTATGGGCATCCCTTCGGCGATGAATGCCTGCGCCTGGTCGCCGCCACGCTCAAACAGCATGGGCAGCGCGCCGGTGATGTGGTGGCGCGTTATGGCGGCGAGGAGTTCGTCATTGCGTTGCCGGGAATCGACAGCCGCCAGGCCAGTGAGCAGGCCGAGCGGATCCGCGCAGCAGTGGCCGAGCTCCGCCCGGTCTGCGGTGATGACTGCCTGAATCTAACAGTCAGCATCGGCGTGGCCACGCTGCTCCCACCGGCGGTTCGCTCCTCGGCACAATTGCTCGCGGCGGCCGACGCAGCGCTGTACCGAGCCAAGCGCAATGGCCGCAACCAAGCACTGATCGCCGAGCCGGACGAGGCGATCTAAGTCAACCGACATTCACTGGAAAGCGCAGCCTGACCAGCAGCCCGCCCAACGTCCCCTGCCCCAGTTCGATGGTGGCACGATGGGCGCGGCTGATCTCGCCGACGATGGCCAGGCCGAGCCCGGCGCCATACCCCTGTTGTTGCAGGCGGTAGAAACGGGCGAAGACTTTCTCGCGCTCTTCGGGTGCGATTCCGGGCCCATCATCCTCGACTTCCAGCACACCCTCCTCTCGCACTCGCAACACCACGTTGCCGCCGCTCGGTGTATGCGCCAGGGCATTGTCCAACAGGTTGCTCAGCAGCTCGCTGAGCAACGTCGGCTCACCCTGGATCCATACCGGACGGTCCGCTTCCAGAGCGATGGCGACGCCGCGCTTGTGCGCCAGCGCAGCCATCGCCAACCCCAGCTCGCGGGCCAACCGGCTCAGATCGAGTCGTTGCGCGCCACCCTCGGCAATGGCTTGCGCACCACTCTCGATGCGCGCCAGCGAGAGCAGCTGGTTGGCCAGGTGGATCACCCGATCGGTATGCGCCCCGGCTTCCTCCAAGGTCTCCCGCCAGCGCTGCGGCTGTTGTTCGCGCAGGCCCAATTCGATCCGCGCCTTGAGCGCCGCCAGCGGCGTGCGCAGTTCGTGGGCGGCATCGGCGATGAACTGCGCCTGGCGCTCGAACTGGCCGCGCAGCCGCTCGGTGAAATGGTTGAGTGCGGCCGCCAGCGGCTTGAGTTCACGCTGCACCGTTACCAGAGGCAGCGGCCTGAGGTCGTCCGGCTGGCGCAGCTCCACGGCTTCGCTGAGCTTGCCCAATGGCCGTAGTGCAGCGCTTACCGCCAGCCATACCAGTAGCAAGGCCGTGATCGCCAGCAAGCCGACCCGCCACAGGGTATCGGTGAGTAGACTGCGCGCCATGCGTTCACGGGCGCCGAGGGTTTCGGCTACACGAATCTCGGCGACGCCGTTGAGCTCAGGCTCGCTGACTGGCTGCAGCAGACTGACCAGCCGCACGCCCTCGCCCTTGAATTGGCCGTCGTAGAAGCGCGCCAGGGCAGGGTATTCGTCGGTGCGGCGGATATCGGCACTCGGGGCCGGCATGTCTTCATAACCGCTGACCAGGCGCCCTTCGGTGTCGAGCACCTGGTAATAGATGCGCCCGGCGCTGTCATAGGCGAAGGTGTCCAGCGCCACGTAGGGCACGTTGGCGCGCAGCTTGCCGTCATTGGTCACCAGCCCCTCGGCGATGGCGCGGGCCGAGGCCAGCAAGGTTCGGTCATAGGCGGAATCGGCCGCCGCGCGACCGTTCCAGTAGGCACTCCAGCCACTGAACACCAGCAACAGCGTCAGCAGCACCGCCAGCCGACGCAACAGCCCGGCACGCAGGCTCCCGGCGCGTTGCGGCAACCCCTCAGGCATCCACTGCCTCCAGCAAATAACCCAAGCCACGGAACGTCACGATGCGTACCGCACTGCCCTCGAGCTTCTTGCGCAGGCGATGGATGTAGATCTCGATGGCATCGGCACTGGCGTCCTCATCGAGGCCGAAGACCTGCGCGGCCAGCTGGTCCTTGCTCATGACCCGCCCGGGCCGGGCAATCAGCGCTTCGAGCACCGCCTGCTCCCGCGAGGTCAGGCTCAGCGGCTGACCGCCGAGGCTGAAGCGTCGCGCGTCCAGATCGTAGACCAGCGCGCCGCAGCTCTGCTGCCGTTCACCGCCGGCCACGCTGCGCCGCAACAGCGCCTTGACCCGCGCTTCGAGTTCGGACAGTTCGAACGGCTTGGCCAGATAGTCATCCGCGCCGAGGTTAAGGCCATGGACGCGATCGGTCACCTCGCCGCGCGCGGTGAGCATCAGCACCGGCAGTGTCTTGCCACGTTCACGCAGCCTCGCCAGCACCTGAAAGCCGTCGAGCCGGGGCAACCCTACGTCGAGAATCGCCAGTGCGTAGTCCTCGGTAGCCAGCGCCAGATCGGCCGCCACGCCATCATTGAGCAGATCCAGCGTCCATCCGGCGGCGCGCAGCGCCTGGGCCACGCTTTCAGCCAGCTGGGGATGGTCCTCGACCAGAAGAATCCGCATTGCCTGTCCTCTGCCACACACGGAACGGAGCGCCAGTGTAGCGACAAGGCGCCCCGCACGCTGCTTACCCTTGAAAGCCTGGCGAAAGTTTCGCCGCCTAGGATCGCGTTCAGGTGCTCGAACCACCTGCAACGGCCCAACGCCGTCACAACAAAAACAAGAGTGGAGATTCAGGATGCTGACCGCCGTCAGAAACAATCCCGCACATGCTCGTCCTGCCACCGCGGTCGCAGCCACCTTGTTGGCGCCCCAGGCCCAGCCGATTTCATCGAAGACCGCAGCGCGCCCCTGCACACCCAAAACATCTACCTCAATCGCGATCCGCGAAGGCACCGTGGGCTTCGGTCCCTATGCCATAGGCATGCTCGACTCCGGTGCGGCCGCGCCGGCACCGACCTACTCCCGGTGCGTGACGATTCGCCCGTGACGCCGACGAAAACCGCCTGATCTTCAGCCACAGCCTGCCGATCGGGTAAAGCCGTCCACAATAAGAAGCAAAAGGAGATACTCATGAGAACTGCAATCCGCCGTATCGCCCTGCTCTCGTCCTGCCTGGTCCTGTCCAGCCAGCTGTTCGCAGAGCCCAAGCGCCCCGAATGCATCGCCCCGGCCAAACCGGGCGGCGGCTTCGACCTGACCTGCAAACTGGCCCAGAGCGGCCTGAAGGACGAAGGGCTGCTTGAGGCGCCGATGCGCGTCACCTACATGCCCGGCGGTGTCGGCGCGGTGGCCTACAACGCAGTGATCGCCCAGCGCGCCGCC
>DPSI01000026.1:12233-14918 GCA_003527165.1 Pseudomonas sp. | reverse complement strand
GAAAGTGCGTCGCCAATCGTGGTCGGTCCGGCGGATGAAGATGAACGAACCAGGTCGCCCCTACGGAGCGCAAAGCCGTGTGGCGGGATCATCAGTACAACCACGCTTTCAGCGCTTGCAGATTCCGCACCTGTATCTGCTGCGCCGCCGCGTTGGCCTGAACAGTGTTCGGGTCGATCTGGTAACGCTGCAGCACGTACTGCACCAACGCCCCGCAGGTCGCGATGCGCAGCGCACCCTCATCCATCCCGTAGTCGATCTCGATGATGGACTTCTGCTCGGGGTTAAGTCGCGTGTCGGGCTCGATGATCACATCAACGGGTGCGTTCCAGGCCTCGTCCTGCTCGCGGGTATTGTCGCTCTCGTCCATCAGGTCCGGCTCGCCGCGGAAGCGGCTGAGCACGAAGTCACGGAAGCCGCGGTTCTTTTCGCAGTAGGCACGTACATGCCAGCGGGTGCCGGTAAATACCAGGGTATGCGGCGCGATCACGCGGATTTCCACCTCGGGATGCGCGAGGGAGACGTATTCGGTTTCCAGCCGCAGCCCTTCGCGGCAGGCTTTCAGAATCGGCCTCAGCACCTCGGGGCGAATGCTGCGATCCGGCATGTGCAGCACTTCGGTGTGCGCATAGGCCAGCGCCAGGCCTTCGATATGCGGGGCCCGATCGCGGTTCTGGTCGATCAGATGCAGGTAGGCACTGGCGCTGCCATCGATGAACAGCGGCTGGAACTGGTTGCTTGGCTTGTAGCCTTTCAGATGACGATCATATGTAAGGTTTTTCGGCGCATGCTCGTCCAGGTAGGTGTTGATGTCCTTCGAGGCCTGCTGCCGACTGATGCCGAAACTCTGCATCAGGTGGCCCGTGGTCAGGCGGCCTTCCCACCAGGCTACCGTTTCTATCAGGCGATAACGCAGTGCCAGGTCCCAGCGGATCTGACTGATCGATTGCTTCCTTTTCATCTTCGTCTCATCTGCTGGAAAACCTTACATGTACCTATCAGGTACCTAGACGTGTCGTGCAAAGCTACATATATTCGGAGCGTGCATCAAGCGAGCCGAACGAGGACGATAACCATGAGCCTGTTTTTGAACGCGCTGCTGTTTTCCGCAACCGCCTTTGCCGGCATGGGTATTCTGGCCTGGCTGGCCTACGGCAGAAGCGAGGGAAAGTAGGCCGGGGCAGATGCGCCCGTTACAGTTTTTTGTCGATAGGCGGTCATCCGATGAGCGGTTCGGAATCTCCGAGTGCATTGCCGGGTCTTTGTTTCAGACTCAGCGCACGAGGCCTTCATGAAAACCCTGTCACGTTACCTTGCCGATAATTTTCCGGCTGATTATCAGACCCGCGTGGAACCGCAGGACGATGGCTACCTGGTGGTCCGTGTCGGCTATCCGATCAATGGCACCGAAGCGATCCGAACCGTGTCCGGCCGTCAGGTGCAGAACGGGCTGTTGGTGGAAACGATGCTGGAAGACATGCGCAAGGAATTGGCGCGCCCGCAGTAGTCCGCTCGCGTCATCGACTGATTTCCCGACTCTTAATATCCCGCCCGGCGCTTCTGCATCGGCAGGTAAACGCTTGCCCGCAATCCGCCGAGAGCGCTTTGCTTCAACGTCAGCCGACCGCCCCAGGCGGTCAGAATATCCCGCACGATGCCAAGCCCCAGCCCGTGCCCTTCGGCGCGTTCGTCAAGGCGAATGCCGCGCTCCAGTACCGCTTCGCGCCGCTCGGCAGGGATGCCCGGTCCGTCATCCTCTACCTCGATGAGGTAACCGTCAGGCGACTGGCCAATGGTCAGCAGCACCTGCGAACAGGCGAATTTGCAGGCATTGTCCAAAAGGTTGCCGAGCAGTTCGAGCATGTCCTCCCGATCCCAGGGCAGGCGACAGCCTTCCTGCGTCTGCCAGCGCAGATGAAGGTCACGACGGTGGATCATGTTCAGCGTCTCGAAGAGCGGCGCAAGTTCTTTGGCGCAATCGAAATAGGCGCCAGGCAGCACTTCGCCGGCCAGCCGGGCGCGTCCCAGTTCGCGGGCGACCCGTTGCTGGATCTGCCCCAGTTGTTCGAGAAGATTCGCTTGCAGCTGCGGGTGGGCCGTCAGCTCCTCGCGCCGGACAAGGCTGCCGAGCACCGCCATCGGGGTTTTCAGCGCGTGGCCCAGATTGCCCAATGCGTGGCGCGAGCGCTTGAGGGTATCGTCGGTGTGCTCCAGCAGGTGGTTGATCTGCTCCACCAGCGGTTGCAGTTCGATCGGAGCCTGAATATCAAGCTGCTGGCGCTCGCCCTGCTGAAGCTGAGCGATCTGCTGCCGCGCACGCTCCAGCGGACGCATGGCGAGCTTGACGGCATACCGTTGCAGCAAAAGAAACACCAGCAGGGCCAAGGCGACCAGCCCCAGACCGCCCAGGCGAACCTGAGCGAAACTCTTGAGAATCGGCGTGTAATCGCGCGCCACGTTGATCACGATGCGCTGTCCGTCGCGACGATACTCGGCGCGAAAGCTCAACAACCGCTGATCCTGGGGGCCATCCAGCAAGTCGCTGGCCAGCCCGTTGGCGGTGGGCCAGATCGGTTCCGCGTCCCACAGCGAGCGTGATCGCCAGCTGCGCGTCGGCAGATCGATGCGGAAATAGTGACCGGAAAAGGCTCGCTCGTAGCGTGGGTTGAGCCGGGTCGAGTCCAG
>DPSI01000026.1:0-12187 GCA_003527165.1 Pseudomonas sp. | reverse complement strand
CCAACGGGTCGAGTCCAGCTTGAAACCATCCGGACCCTGCACGACGGCGATCAGCAGGCCTTCGGTTTCATCCCGCAGGTCGATTGCCAGGTTGCGCCGCAGGCCGGCTTCAAACAGCCACAGGCTGGTCTGCACCAACAGCAGACCGATCAGCAGCAGGCCCGAGATCAGCCCGAGGCTGAGGCTGCGCTGAATAGACTTCAAGATGGCCCGCCGAAACGATAGCCCTGACCGCGACGGGTTTCGATCAGCTCGCGGCCGAGTTTGCCGCGCAGGCGGTTGACATGCACTTCGATGACATTCGAGTCGCGCTCGGTTTCGCCGTCGTAAAGGTGTTCGGCCAGCTGTGTTTTCGATAACAACTGCCCAGGATGCAGCATGAAATAGCGCAGCAGACGGAATTCGCCGGCGGTCAGTTCGATCTCCTGGTCGTCCTTGCGACAGCGCTGGCGTGCTTCGTCCAAAGCCACCCCACCGACCTGCAGCAACGGCTGGTTGGCTACGCCGTGGGCACGTCGCAGCAGTGCCTGAATGCGCAGCAACAGTTCTTCGGGATGGAAGGGTTTGGTCAGATAGTCGTCTGCACCGGCCTTCAGCCCTTCGATGCGTTCGGCCCAGGAGTCGCGTGCGGTGAGTATCAACACCGGCGTCGCCAGACCGCGTGCGCGCCAGGCGCGCAGGACCTCGAGCCCCGGCTTGCCGGGCAGGCCGAGGTCGAGAACGATGAGATCGTAGGGTTCGCTGCCGCCCTGGTAATCGGCATCACGTCCGTCGGCCAGCCAGTCGGTGGCATAGCCCTGACGGCCAAGGCTGGCGACCAGTTCATCGGCCAGTGGCACATTGTCTTCGACCAGTAGCAGGCGCATCAGTCTTCTTCGTCCTTGAGCAGGCGGCCGTCGCGCGCGTCGAGTTCAAGCTCGCGGGCGACGCCGTCGGCGGTCAGCAATTCGATTTCGTAGATGTAACTCCCATCCTCTTCTTCCAGTTCGGCTTCCAGCAGCCGAGCGCCCGGATAGCGTTCCATGGCGCGCTGCAGCAGCGCTTCCAGAGGCATGATCAGCCCGTCGCGGCGCAGCCGAAGGGCTTCATCCTGGTCCAGGTCACGGCTCGCCGCCGGCATGGCGGCGAGCAGCAGAGCCAGTGGAAGGGTCAAGAGAATGGGGCGGTGCATTAGTCGTCCTGATGGTCCTGGAGCACTTCGCCGGTCTTGGCGTCGAGTTCCAGGTCCCATTGCACACCTTTGTCGTCGCGCAATTCAAGCTGATAGACATAACGACCGTATTCTTCTTCCAGCTCGGTTTCTTCGATGGTGGCACCGGGGTGCTTGGCCAGCGCGGCTTCGTTCAGCTTCTCGAAAGACTGGATGGTGCCGGCATCGCGCAGCTTCAGCGCTTCGTCCGGGCCCAGGTCGCGGGCCATGGCCAGGTTGGTGCCCAGGACGAGGGTGGTGGCGGTAATCAGGGTCGTCAGTGTTTTCATGGTTTCGTTTTCCTGTGTGGGTTTCGACGATTCACAGATTACGAGCCGCGGCTTACGCGAAGCTGAACGTGGGCCCGCTGCGAAACAACGTCCGGTAGCAGCAATAGCGACCGCGGCATGGTCCAATGCAGCGTACGTCCACCTGTTTCGGGAGGTCTGTCATGAAACCGCTCCATTGCGTCACGCTAAGCCTATTGCTGCTCGCCCAACCCGTACTGGCTCAAGACCTGCTCAAGCCGACAGCGCCGGCTGAGGCGCCGGATATCGACGCCGGGCCCGCCACCGAAATGGTTTCCGAGCCGGTTATGCGGGCCACCGGTACGATCGAGGCAATGGATCGCGAGCGGGGCGTGGTGACCATCGCCCATGGGCCTGTTCCGGCCTTGAAATGGCCAGCGTCGACCATGGAGTTCCAGGCCAGGCGCGAGCAACTCGAAGGCCTCGCCGTGGGCGATGCGGTCCGGATCGGCTTTCAGAGCGAGGGCGACGAGGCCGCGATCGTCTCCATCGACAAGCGCTGACACAGTCTCGACATGCGCGCCTGACGCGTCACAAGGAACCCTGCACGACCGCTGGCCTCGTATTCAGCAGGGGCTGCGTTGCGGCCCGTATCGATGAGTCATCAAGAGGATCACGCTCATGTATCACAAGAAACTGACTGCCGCTCTTGCCATCGCCGTTCTCGGAGGCGCCAGCGGGGTCGCGCTGGCGGACAAGCCGGGTGCTGACTGGATTACTCTCGAACAGGCCGTGGAAAAGGCCAAAGCCGCCGGCTACACCACGCTTCATTCCATCGACGCCGACAACGACTCCTGGGAAGGCGAGGGCGTGAAGGCTGATGGAAAAGTCTGGGAATTCAGAATGGACGGCAAGACCGGGGAAATGACCCGCGACGAGCAGGACTGATCGCAGCGGGCCCGCCACACCGCATTGCGGCGGGCCAAATAGCAGATGCGGGCCGCCGTGCAGACGGCGGCCCGCGACGCCTACCTACCAATCAGATCCGTTACACCGGAGCGCTAGGCCTCTGCCTCGCGCTTAATGCGGCCTTACTCCTTGTTCTTGTCGCGCCCCGGCATCACTTTGCTGAGCACCTGCTTGGCTGACTGGACGAGGATGCCTCGCTGATCAGGGTCGCCGTGCAGCAGTACCGATGCGTACTTCTTGGCCTGTTCCAGCTTGATGTGCGGCGGCAACGGCGGCACGTTTGGATCGGTCTTGAATTCGATCAGCACCGGTCTGTCGGCTGCGAACGCTTCATCCCAGGCTGCACCGACTTGATCCTCGCGATCGACATAGATGCCCTTCAGCCCGATCGACTCGGCGAAGCGGTGATAGGGCACGTTGGGAATGTTCTGCGAGGCCTCGAACTTCGGGTCGCCTTCCATTACCCGCTGCTCCCACGTCACCTGATTCAGGTCCTCGTTGTTGAACACGCAGCAGATCCACTGGCTGTTCGGCCACTCCTTCCAATACTTGGCCACCGTGATCAGTTCGGCCATGTTGTTCATCTGCATCGCGCCGTCGCCGACCATGGCGACCACCGAGCGGTCCGGATGGCAGAACTTGGCAGCGATGGCATAAGGAACGGCAGCGCCCATCGACGCCAGGCCGCCGGACAGCGAGCCCATCATGCCGCGGCGCATCCTGATGTCACGGGCGTACCAGTTGGCGCAGGAGCCCGAATCGCTGGTCACGATCGCCGCGTCTGGCAGGCGTGGCGACAATTCCAAGGCCACCCGCTGTGGATTGATCGGCTCGGCGGCGACCATGGCGCGTTTTCCCAGCGTCTCGTCCCATTCCGTCCGCCACCGCTCGATGTCCTGCCGCCAGTTGCGCTCGCTCTTTTCCTGCAACAGCGGCAGCAGCGCCCGCAGCGTTTCGGCCGAGTCGCCTTGAAGGTTCACTTCCATCGGGTAGCGAATGCTCAGCATGTCCGCCTTGAGATCGATCTGCACGCCGCGCGCCTGCCCTTCCTCGGGTAGGAACTCGGAGTAGGGAAAGCCGGAGCCGACCATCAGCAGGGTGTCGCATTCGGTCATCAGCTTGTAGCTCGGCTCGGTACCGAGCAGGCCGATGGAGCCGGTGACCCAGGGCAGGTCGTCCGGTAGTGCCGCCTTGCCCAGCAGCGCCTTGGCGGCACCGGCGCCAAGTTTTTCCGCCACGGCGATGATCTCATCGGTGGCGTTCAACGCGCCCGCCCCGACCAGCATGGCGACCTTCTCGCCAGCATTGAGCACTTCCGCGGCTCGCTGAAGCTCGGTCTCGTAAGGCACCACCTTGGGCCGCGTGTAACCAATGCCGGAATGCACCGCACCGTGGGCACGTGGGGGGTCGCTGTATTCCATCTCCTGCAGGTCGTTGGGCAGGATGATCGCGGTAACCGTGCGCTGGCCTACCGCGGTTCGAATCGCCCGGTCGACCAGGTGACGGACCTGAGCCGGTGCGCTGGCCTGCTGCACGAAGGCGCCGGCGACATCCTTGAACATCGATGCCAGATCGACTTCCTGCTGATAGTGCGCGCCCATGGCGGTAGTTGCCTGCTGTCCGGCGATGGCCAGCACGGGCATGTGATCCAGGCGTGCGTCGTACAACCCGGTCAGCAGGTGCGCCGCGCCGGGTCCGGACGTGGCGATGCAGACGCCGAGGCCGCCGCTGAACTTGGCGTCGGCCGCGGCCATGAAGGCGGCCATTTCCTCGTGTCGCGCCTGGATGAAGCGGATCTTGCCATTGGCGCGGTTGAGCGCACCGAACACGCCATTGATACCGTCGCCCGGATAACCGTAGATGCGACGAACGCCCCATTGGTAGAGGCGTTCGACCAGGTAGTCACCAACTGTAATCGTCATGGGAAATCTCGCTTGGTCTGACTCGCGGCTGGGTGTTCTTGTCTGGACCGGCCCAGCTCACCAGGGTTCGCATGGGGTGTCGACGATTGTTCGGCTCGCCATTGCCGGAGCGCTCATGGCGCAGTCGGTTATCATCGTTGACCGTTTACGTCATGTGCCTTTGTCATGTCCGCTCCTGCTTCCAATGCCCGCAGCACCTTGCATTTGCCCCAGGGCGACTGGCCTACAGTGCTCGACTGTCTGTGCGCGCATTTCCCCGCGATCGATCGCGACACCTGGCTCGATCGCTTCGCCCGCGGCCGTGTGCTGGATGCCAGCGGCCGGCCATTGGAGGTGGCGCATCCCTATCAGGTCGGGCTGAAAGTGCACTATTTCCGCGAGGTGTTGGACGAGAAACCGATTCCCTTCGAAGAACAGGTGCTGCATCTCGACGAGCATCTGCTGGTCGCTGACAAACCGCATTTCCTGCCGGTAATGCCGGCCGGCGAGTACGTCAATGAGACGCTGCTGGCGCGCCTGAGCACGCGTTTGGGCAATCCCGACCTGGTGCCCATTCACCGCATCGACCGACTGACCGCCGGGCTGGTGCTGTTCTCCACCAATTCCGAGAGCCGTGGCCGCTATCAGGCGCTGTTTCGTGAGCGCAGGATCGACAAGCGCTACGAGGCGATCTGCCCGGCGCTGCCCGATCTCGATTTCCCGCGCCAGGAGCGGTTGCACATGGTCGAGGGCGAGCCGTTCTTCCTGATGAAGCGGGGCGACGGTGAGCCCAACAGCGAGACGCGCATCGAGGTGCTGGAGCGGCGCGGCGAGCTCTGGCGCTACGCGCTGTACCCGGTCACCGGACGCAAACATCAGCTGCGTCTGCAGATGGCTACGCTCGGAGCGGGTATCTGTAACGATCCCTTTTATCCAGAGCTGATCGAACGCGCACGCCGTGATCAGGACGACTATCGCAGGCCACTCAAACTGCTGGCGCGCGGGTTGGCATTTCGCGATCCGCTGACAGGCGAGCTGCGCCATTTCGAGAGCCGGTTACGGCTGGATTGGTAACGGTGAGGCCTCGGACGTTTCCACCCAGAGCCCGAACCTGAAAACCGTCCGCTTGCCGACCATTGGCAGGCTTAAACAAGCGCCCCCTGTCGCGCTGGCCGCACCTTCGCGCCTGACTCCAGTCGATATCGATAACGCCCCAGCCGAAGCGATATCGACATGCCCGAAGGTCCATCCATCGTCATTCTTCGAGAAGAGGTCGCCGAATTCTCCGGCCAGACCATCGAACGCGCGGAGGGCAGCGCCAAGCTCGACAAGGCGCGGCTGATCGGCCAGACGGTGCGATCGTTTCGCAGTTGGGGCAAGCACTTCCTGATCGAGCTGGACGATGTCTCGCTGCGCATCCATCTCCTGCTGTTCGGCAGTTACCGGATCAACGAGCGCAAGGAGTCCGCGCCGCGCCTGAGCCTTGGCTTTGCCAACGGCGAGCTGAATTTTTACGGATGCTCGGTGCAGCCTATCGAGGGGCCGCTCGACGAGGCCTACGACTGGAGCGCGGACGTCATGAGCGATGCCTGGGATGGCCGCGCGACGCTCAAGAAATTGCGCGCACGGCCACGGCTGCTCGCCTGCGATGCGTTGTTGGACCAGACGCTGTTTTCCGGCTCCGGCAACATCATCAAGAACGAAGTGCTGTTTCGCACGCGGATACATCCGCTGTCGCTGATCGGCGATCTGCCAGCGACCAAGCTGCGAGAACTGGCGCGAGAAGTCCGCACCTACAGTTTCGAATTCCTCCAGTGGAAGCGCGAGGGCACGCTCAAAGCGCACTGGCTGGCGCATACCAAGACGACCTGCCCGCGCTGCAAGATTCCGTTCGTCAAAGCCAAGCAGTTGGGGCGAAGCAAGCGCTGCAGCTTTTATTGCGAGCGTTGCCAGAAGCGCTATGGCGACAGTGATCGGGTAGCCATCGAGGCGCCGCTTGCCGAAGACTGAACGCCACTGCCTTGGTTATGCTGTGCTAGGCCGCTGTCTCTTTCCTTCCATCGAGGCCTTCGATGCGCGTTGCTTTTCTATCGTCTCTGATCGGCTTGATCTGCCTTTGCCCTGTCGCCGCCAGCGAGCTGCAACTTGAACTGGCGGTCGGTGAGGCGCGCTTGCAGGCGGAGTATGCGCGCTCGCCGAACGAGCGGGCGCGCGGACTGATGGAGCGCACCGAACTGCCCGGGAACCAGGGCATGCTGTTTCGCTTCGACGACTTTCGCCGCCATTGCCTGTGGATGAAAGATACGCCGCTACCGCTCTCCGCGGCCTTCATGGACGAGCAGGGGCGCATCGTCGACGTGATCGACCTGGAGCCGTTGAGCACGGCGATCCGCTGTTCGCGTGAGCCGGCGCGCTATGCGCTGGAGGTCAATCAGGGTTGGTTTCGTCAGCATCGGCAAGGTGTCGGTGATCAAGTGAAGGTCATCCCCGTAGTCGATTAACCGTCGACCGGCGAGCTAGACGGCTCAGGCTGGCGGACGTATGCCGCAGCCCGTCTCGCCTGTTTAGACATGTCATCAAACAGTCATAGCCCCTTCACCGAAGCGACATTTACCGGCCCTAAGGTCATGCCTCATCAGACGGCGGCCAAGGGCTGCCGTCGTTCTCGATGAGGGAGACGGTTCATGAATGCGGTTATCCGTGTCGACAGGTTGAACAAGACCTTCGCAGGCAAACGTGCCCTGCACGACCTGACGCTGTCCGTGCAGCCGGGCGAGATGGTCGCACTGATCGGTGCTTCCGGTTCCGGCAAATCCACCCTGCTGCGCCACATCGCCGGTTTGGCCTGCTGCGACCGCAGCGGCGGCGGCCACGTCGAGGTACTTGGCCGAGAGGTGCAGTCGGCGGGACGTCTGAATGGAGATGTGCGGCGGTTGCGCGCCGACATCGGCTACATCTTCCAGCAGTTCAATCTGGTCAGCCGCCTCAGTGTGCTGGACAACGTCCTGCTGGGTTTCCTCGGACGCATGCCGCGCTGGCGTGGCTCGCTGGGCATGTTCACCGCCGAGCAGAAGCAGCAGGCGCTGGCGGCGCTGGATCGCGTGGGCCTGGCCAATCGTGCCGGCCAGCGTGCCTCGACACTGTCCGGCGGGCAGCAGCAGCGGGTCGCCATCGCCCGTGCGCTGACTCAGCGGGCCGAGATGATTCTCGCCGACGAGCCGATCGCCTCGCTTGACCCGGAGTCGGCGCGCAAGGTGATGGACATCCTGGCCGACATCAATCAGCGCGACGGCAAGACCGTGGTGGTGACCCTGCATCAAGTCGATTACGCCCTGCGTTACTGCCGCCGAGCAGTGGCGCTCAAGGACGGCCGTATCCACTACAACGGCGCCTGCGCCGACCTCGATACGCGTTTTCTCAACGACCTCTACGGCGCCGATCTCGACGCCAGTCTGCTGTTTTCCGATCAGGCCCGCTCACCTGCCGCAACGGTGCCGTTGCGGCGCCGAACGCTGAGCCTGGCCAAGGCCTGAACACCAAACATGCCAACCGACGTGTCAATCTGACAGGAGCTCTTCCATGTTCAATCGTATCGGCCGCGTCCTGGCCGCCTCTGCCTTGCTGACCGGATCGCTGCTGGGCGGTGCCCATGCTGATGATCGTCAGGAACTGAACTTCGGCATCATTTCCACCGAGTCCTCGCAAAATTTGCGGTCCGTCTGGGACCCTTTCCTCGCCGCCATGAGCGAGCGCACCGGGATGAAGATCAACGCCTTCTTCGCACCGGATTACGCGGGCATCATCCAGGGCATGCGCTTCGACAAGGTCGATCTGGCCTGGTACGGCAACAAGTCGGCGATGGAAGCTGTGGATCGCGCCGGCGGCGAGATCTTTGCTCAGACGGTTGCCGCCAATGGCGCGCAGGGCTATTACAGCCTGCTGGTGGCGCACAAGGACAGCCCCATCGACTCCGTCGACGACATGCTCAAGGACGCCGCCAAGCTGACCTTCGCCAACGGCGATCCGAACTCCACCTCGGGCTATCTGGTGCCGGGTTATTACGTGTTCGCCAAGAACAAGGTGGATGCCAACAAGATCTTCAAGCGCTCGCTCAACGGCAGTCATGAAGTGAACGCCTTGTCAGTGGCGAACAAGCAGGTCGATGTCGGCACCTTCAACAACGAAGGCATGGAGCGCCTGGAGCTGACCGCGCCGGAAAAAGCCGCTCAACTCAAGGTCATCTGGACCTCGCCGCTGATCCCCGCCGACCCGATGGTCTGGCGCAAAAACCTGCCGGAAGCGACCAAGGCCGGCATCCGCGAGTTCTTCATGACCTACGGCGACAAGCCCGGTGAGATGGACGTACTGGCTGACCTGCAGTGGGGCCGGTTCCGCGCTTCCGATGACGATCAGCTGCTACCGATTCGCCAGCTCGAGCTGTTCAAGAAGCGCAGCGAAATCGCCAACAACAGCAAGCTCGACGAAAGCGACAAGCAGGCTCAGCTGAAGGAGCTGGACGCCCAGCTCGCGGCGCTTGAGCAGCGCATGGCCGAGATCGAGCAGAAAACTGCCGCCGCTACGGCGGGCTGACCCGCTGGCCGCCGCGTAAGCGGCGGCCGACTTCTGTTTGCCGGAGCATCCGATGACTTCACTGACCGCGCATACCCCAGTTGCCGCGCCGCAGAAACGCTCGTGGTTCAAGCTGATTGGCTGGGGCCTGTTTCTGGCGCTGCTGGGCTGGTCTTGGCAGGGCGCCGAGATGAACCCGCTGGCGCTGATCCGCGATGGCGGCAACATGGCCACCTTCGCTGCCGACTTCTTCCCGCCGGATTTCAGCAACTGGGAGCTGTACCTCAAAGAAATGATCGTCACCGTACAGATCGCTCTCTGGGGCACCGTACTGGCGATCGTCTGCGCGATTCCGCTGGGCATCCTCTGCGCCGAGAACATCGTGCCCTGGTGGGTCTATCAGCCGGTCCGGCGCGTGATGGACGCCTGCCGTTCGATCAATGAAATGGTCTTCGCCATGCTCTTCGTCGTCGCGGTGGGTCTCGGGCCGTTCGCCGGCGTGCTGGCGCTGTTCGTCGGCACCACGGGCGTACTCGCCAAGCTCTTCGCCGAAGCGGTGGAGGCCATCGAGCCGGGCCCCGTGGAAGGCGTGCGCGCTACCGGCGCCAGCGCCCTGCAGGAAGTGATCTTCGGTGTCATTCCGCAAGTGCTGCCGCTGTGGATTTCCTACGCGCTGTATCGCTTCGAATCCAACGTGCGTTCCGCGACGGTGGTGGGCATGGTCGGCGCCGGCGGCATCGGCGTGATTCTCTGGGAGGCCATTCGCGGCTTCCAGTTCGGCCAGACCTGCGCCTTGCTGATCGTCATCGTGGCGGTGGTGAGCGTGATCGACATCGTTTCCCAGCGCTTGCGCAAATTGTTCATCTGACGGAGAGGGACGCCGCGCGCGTCTTTTTTTAGCCATGCACATGTCTAGACAACCGCAGCCGCGTTATCTGCAACTGGCCGCCCAGCTGCGTGACGAGTTGCGCCATCTGCAGCCGGGCGACCAGTTGCCTGGCGAGACTCAGCTGGCGGCGCGCTTTGACGTAAACCGACACACGCTACGTCGCGCCATCGACGAGCTGGTCAGCGAAGGGCGCGTACTGCGCCAGCAAGGCAGAAGCACACGGGTGCTGGCGCGGCCGCTGATCTATCCGCTGGCTGCGGGCAGCGCCTACAGCGAGTCGTTGTCGGCACAGGGCCTCGGTGTCCAGGCGCGCCTGCTGCAACGCCAGCTGCGTCCGGCCACCACCGAAGAAGCGAAGTACCTGAAGCTGGGCGAAAGTGCGCCGTTGCTCGAACTGCACACCCTGCGCCTGCTCGACGAACAACCGGTGAGCCTGATCCGCCATCGGTTCTGCGCCAGCCGCCAGCCTTTGCTGGCCGACTACTACGGCGGCTCGCTGCGCCAGTACCTGGCCGTGCGCGAACTGCCGCTGAGTCGCGCCTTCAGCCTGATCGGCGCCCGGCTGCCCACGCCCGATGAGGCCGACCAGTTGCTGATGCCGCGTCACGCGCCGCTGCTGACCGTACTGACCCTTTCCCATGACCTGGCCGGACGGCCGGTGGAGCTGTCGTTGTCGACCAGCCGTGCCGACCGTTTCCAGTACCAGGTCGCCACCTGATGGAGACGCGCATGACCCCTGAAATTGCCACTCGCCAGCGCTGGATGGGCGTGCTCGCCCGTGCCGGCAAAGAGCTGGCGCGTTACGAGGCTGCACTCAAGGACATCGACTATCGACTGGTGCGTGCGCCGGAGATCGGCATGACGCTGGTGCGCGGCCGCATGGGCGGCACCGGCGCCGCATTCAATCTGGGCGAAATGAGCGTGACCCGCTGCGTCGTTCGCCTGGGTGACGGCCGCACAGGTTACAGCTACGTGGCCGGACGCGACAAGCATCACGCCGAACTGGCCGCGCTGGCCGACGCGCATCTGCAGGGCGGCGATCAGGCGCGCTGGCAGCAGCGATTGATTGAACCGCTGGCGGCGGCGCAGGCGGCTCGCCGCGCTGCGCAGGATGCCGAGACGGCCAGCAGCAAAGTGGAATTCTTCACCCTGGTCAGAGGAGAGGACTGATGACTGCAGACCTGTTGCATGCTGCATTCGATGATCAAGTGCTGGACAGCCAGCGCGTTTTCCGTGCCGCGCTCAAGGCCCTCGCCGAGCCCGGCCAGGCTCAGCCTGTGATCCCAGTCGCCGCCCTCGATCCGCTGGCGTCGGCGACCTACGCCCTGTGTCTGAGCCTGCTCGATAGCGACACGCGGCTGTGGTTGGCGCCGGCCTTCGATACGCCAACGGTGCGCACCAACCTGGCCTTCCACTGTGGTTGCGCGATCGTCGCCGAGCGCGAACTGGCGGACTTTGCCTTGCTTGACGCACGAGCGCTGGACGATCTGTCCGGCTTCTGCACCGGCAGCGAACGCTTTCCCGATCAGTCCTGCACGCTGCTGGTCCAGCTCGAGAGGCTGGACGGTGGCCCGACATTGGCCTGGAGCGGCCCCGGCATTCTCGGTCAGCGCGAAGTGAGTCTGCCGGTGCCGGGCGTGCTCTGGCAGCAGCGCGCCGCGCACAGTGATTTTCCGCGCGGGCTGGATCTGTTCTTCGCCGCCGGCCAGGCCTTGGTCGGCCTGCCCCGTAGCACTCGCATCGCGCCATCGATAGAGGAGGTCGCCTGATGTACGTAGCCGTAAAGGGTGGCGAACAGGCCATCGACAATGCTCACCGGCTGCTGGCGAAGAAGCGCCGCGGCGATACCGCCTTACCCGAACTGAGCGTCAGCCAGATCCGCCAGCAGCTGCCGCTTGCGGTGGCGCGGGTCATGGCCGAAGGCTCGCTGTTCGACGAAGAGCTGGCTGCGCTGGCGATCAAGCAAGCGGCTGGCGACCTGCTCGAAGCCATCTTCCTGCTGAGGGCCTACCGCACCACCTTGCCCCGCTTCGGCCACAGCGTGCCGCTGGAAACCGCCCAGATGCGCCCGACCCGGCGGATCTCGGCGACCTTCAAGGACCTGCCGGGCGGCCAGTTGCTCGGCCCGACCTTCGACTACAGCCATCGCCTGCTGGACTTCAGCCTGCTCGCCGAAGGCGAACATCCCGGCCCGGAGAGCGACCCGGAAGCGACGCTGGCTGCCTGCCCGCGCGTGCTCGACCTGCTGGCTGCGGAAGGCTTGATGAAACCCGAACGCGGCGATGACCGGGCGGTACCGGACATCACCCGCGAACCTCTGGAATTTCCCAGCGATCGTGCCCAGCGCTTGCAAGCTCTGGCCCGTGGCGACGAAGGGTTCCTGCTGGCGCTGGGCTACTCGACCCAGCGCGGCTATGGCCGC
>DPSI01000025.1 GCA_003527165.1 Pseudomonas sp. | reverse complement strand
CCGTTGCGCTCGTTGGTCACCATGGCGATGACGCCCTGACCGCCACGGCCACGACGCGGGAACTCATCGATCACCGTGCGCTTGCCATAACCGTTGAGGCTCGCGGTGAGAATCTGCGCATCCGGCTCGGGAATCAGCATGGAGATCAGACGCTGACCTTCCGGCAGGCGCATGCCGCGAACGCCACGGGCGGTACGACCCATGGTGCGTACGTGCTTTTCCTTGAAGCGGATTACCTTGCCGCCATCGGAGAACAACATGACCTCACGCGCACCGTCGGTAACCGCAGCGGCGATCAGGGTGTCGCCCTCTTCCAGACCGAGCGCGATCAGACCAACACTGCGTGGGCGGCTGAATTGCGAAAGCGGGGTCTTCTTCACAGTGCCCTTGGCGGTCGCCATGAAGATGTAAGTGCCGGTCGGCTCGTCTATCGACTCGTCGGCCTCTTCGCCGTCGAGCGACTCTTCCGCTTCATCGGCTTCGCTGATGATTTCCGCATCTTCGACATCGTCCTCACCGTTGAGCTGCTGCTGACGCGCAGCCTCGATGTCGACCTGCAACATGGCGGTGATGTGCTCGCCTTCGGAAAGCGGCAGCAGGTTGACCAGTGGGCGTCCGCGTGAAGTGCGCGAGGCCTCGGGGATTTCATAGGTCTTGAGCCAGTACACCTTGCCCTTGCTGGAAAACAGTAACAGCGTCGTGTGGCTGTTGGCGACCAGCAGATGCTCGACGTAGTCCTCTTCCTTGACCCCTGTAGCCGCTTTGCCGCGACCACCGCGACGCTGCGCCTGATAGGCCGCCAGCGGCTGCGACTTGGCATAGCCACCATGAGAAATGGTGACAACGCGCTCTTCTTCGGTGATCAGGTCCGCCAGCGTCAGGTCCAACCGCGCCTCGAGAATTTCGGTGCGACGTGCGTCGCCGAAATCGCGCTTGACGCCTTCGAGCTCCTCGCGGATGACTTCCATCAGGCGAACCGGGTCGGTCAGAATACGGATCAGCTCACCGATTTGGGTCAGGATTTCCTGATACTCGCTGAGCAGCTTCTCGTGCTCCAGACCCGTCAGGCGATGCAGGCGCAGATCGAGAATGGCCTGAGCCTGCTCCGGCGACAGGTAGTACTTGCCGTCGCGCAGGCCGTACTGCGGGTCGAGCCCCTCGGGGCGGCAGGAGTCGGCACCGGCGCGCTCGACCATCGATTCGACGGCGCTCGACTCCCAAGCCTCGGCAATCAAAGCTTCCTTGGCTTCGGCCGGGGTCGGTGACGCTTTAATCAAGGCAATGACCGGGTCGATGTTGGACAGCGCGACCGCCTGACCTTCGAGAATATGTCCACGTTCGCGCGCCTTGCGTAGCTCATAGACGGTCCGGCGGGTCACGACTTCGCGGCGATGGCGAACGAAGGCTTCAAGCAGCTCTTTCAGGTTCAGCGTGCGCGGCTGACCGTCGATAAGCGCTACCACGTTGATGCCGAACACGCTCTGCAACTGGGTCTGAGCGTAGAGGTTGTTGAGGATGACCTCGGGCACTTCGCCGCGACGCAGCTCGATCACTACGCGCATGCCGTCCTTGTCCGACTCGTCGCGCAGCTCGGTGATGCCTTCGAGCTTTTTCTCTTTCACCAACTCGGCGATCTTCTCGATCAGCCGCGCCTTGTTCAATTGATAAGGCAGCTCGGTGATCACGATCTGCTGGCGGCCACCGACCTTATCGATATCTTCGATTGTCGAGCGGGCACGCATATAGATGCGCCCGCGACCAGTACGGTAGGCCTCGACGATGCCGGCACGGCCATTGATGATGCCGGCTGTTGGAAAGTCGGGACCCGGAATGAACTGCATGAGCTCATCGATGGTGATATCGGAATTCTCGATCAATGCCAGGCAGCCATCGATCACTTCGCCCAGGTTGTGCGGCGGGATATTGGTCGCCATACCCACGGCGATACCGCTGGAACCGTTGACCAGCAGGTTCGGGATCTTGGTCGGCATGACGGCCGGAATCTGCTCGGTGCCATCATAGTTGGGCACCCAGTCGACGGTTTCCTTGTCCAGATCGGCCAGCAGTTCGTGAGCCAGCTTGGCCATCCGCACTTCGGTGTAACGCATGGCTGCGGCATTGTCGCCATCGACCGAACCGAAGTTGCCCTGGCCGTCGACCAGCATGTAGCGCAACGAGAACGGCTGCGCCATCCGCACGATGGTGTCGTATACCGCCGAGTCGCCGTGAGGATGGTATTTACCGATCACGTCACCAACCACACGGGCGGATTTCTTGTATGGCTTGTTCCAGTCGTTACCCAGCTCGCTCATGGCGTATAGCACACGGCGATGCACGGGCTTCAATCCGTCGCGCGCATCCGGCAGCGCTCGTCCGACGATTACGCTCATGGCGTAGTCGAGGTAGGACTGCTTGAGTTCGTCTTCGATATTGACCGGGAGGATTTCTTTGGCCAGTTCGCCCATGGAAGCCTGGTTCCTTATAGTCAGCAGGGTCCTGCGATTAAGCGCGGGATGGTATCACAGCTGGCGAGCCGGAGGCTCCAGGATGCACACCCGGGCAGAGTTGGTGCCGGGTGTGGCCTGGTAGTCAATGGAGTCGCTTGCGGCTCATCAAGGCAGCGAGTTTGGCTGCGTTCGGTCGCTCGACCACGCCCTTTTCGGTCACGATCGCATCGATGAGGTCCGCTGGCGTCACATCGAACACTGGATTGAACGCGTCGACTTGCGCCGCGAACCGCTGGCCGTTGACTTCCAGCAACTCGCTGCCGGCACGTTCTTCGATGGGTATGTCATCACCGGTTTCCAGCTCCATGTCGATAGTGGAACTGGGCGCCACGACCATGAACCGCACGCCGTGATGCATGGCGAGCACCGCGAGCTGATAGGTACCGATTTTGTTGGCGACGTCGCCATTAGCAGTGATTCGGTCGGCCCCGACGATCACCCAGGTGATGCCGCGCGTCTTCATCAGATGCGCCGCAGCCGAGTCGGCATTCAGCGTGACCGGCACGCCCTCGCCGGCCAGCTCCCATGCGGTCAACCGTGACCCCTGCAGCCAGGGGCGGGTCTCATCGGCGTAAACACATTCGACAAGCCCTTCCAGATGCGCCGCCCGAATCACGCCAAGTGCTGTTCCGAAACCGCCGGTAGCCAACGCGCCGGTATTGCAGTGCGTGAGCAGATTTTGCGGATTGCCCTGGTGCTTGCGGATCAAGTCGACACCGAACTGCGCCATGGTCAAGTTCGCTTCGCGATCGCTGTCGTGAATGGAGACGGCCTGAGCCTCGGCAGCTGTCAGCGGACTTTCACCCGGTTTCAGCCGGTCGAGCCGCTCGCGCATCTGATTCAGCGCCCAGAACAGGTTGACGGCGGTCGGGCGCGAATCGGCCAGTATTTCGAAATCTCTTTCCAACGCCTCGCGCCAGTCCCCGCCTTCGGCGAGCCGGGCTCTGAGCCCTAGAACCAGCCCGTACGCCGCACTGATCCCGATCGCCGGGGCACCACGCACGACCATCTCGCGAATGGCAGTGGCAATAGCCGCAGCAGAATCATAGGTGTGCCATACCTCTTCCAGCGGCAGTTTGCGCTGGTCGAGCAAACGCAGCTGCCCGTCCCGCCACTCGATAGCCTTCACCTTTTCTGCGGCCAACAAGCGTTCGCGCATGGCAATCCTCTCTATTCTCACTGGCGCCCCTGACCATCAGGGACGGAACCGATCCGTTCGCGTATTACGAGCCGACGCATGAAAAAGCCCGGTCGTCTCCGAACCGGGCTTCAACATTCGATATGGTCGTGTGGAGTTATGAACACTCGCGCCCCATACCCGGGCGCGAATCCTAATCGACTGATTTTTCCAGCACAAGCAAAGGCCGCTCGACGCAAACGGCAGGCGCGAATACCGTCGCTCGACGGCATTCAGACCGATCGTGGCAGCCGTGACACCCTCTAGCCTTCCCCTACCCTTCGCTGTGCTGCTTGACGTGCTGTCGCACTTCGATCGCTACCTATTCGCGATTCGGCTGCGGAGTGAGACGCAGATAAGGCTTCACCGCACGGTAACCTTTCGGGAAGCGCTGCTTGAGCTCCTCCTCATCCTTGAGTGAGGGCACGATCACCACGTCGTCGCCGTCCTGCCAGTTGGCCGGCGTCGCCACCTTATGGTTGTCGGTCAGCTGCAGCGAATCGATCACACGCAGGATTTCGTGGAAATTGCGGCCAGTGCTCGCCGGGTAGGTGATGGTCAGACGCACCTTTTTGTTCGGATCGATGACGAACAGTGAACGCACCGTCAGGGTGTCGTTGGCATTGGGGTGAATCAGGTCGTACAGCTCGGAGACCTTGCGATCGGCGTCAGCCAGAATCGGAAAGTTGACCCGGGTGTTCTGGGTCTCGTTGATGTCATCGATCCATTTCACATGCGAATCTACCGGGTCCACTGACAGCGCGATGGCCTTGACGTTGCGCTTGGCGAACTCGTCTTTCAGCTTGGCGGTGAAGCCCAGCTCGGTGGTGCAGACCGGCGTGAAATCTGCCGGATGAGAGAACAGCACGCCCCAGCTGTCGCCGAGCCATTCATGGAAACGGATGCGGCCTTCGCTGGAATCCTGTTCGAAGTCGGGTGCGATGTCGCCGAGACGGATACTCATGTCTTGCTCCTCATGCAGTTGCTGCTGATAACGGCCAGGTTGCGGTGGCCGGGTCCTGATTGTGACTGTGCCTCAGGCCGTCTTGCGGGCCTGCTGGGCGATGCGATTCTGCAGGCGGTACAGGTAGGCGAAGCCCTGCTCCCAACGGGTATGCCCCGACTGGGCATTGATGTGGCCGGCGCCGCCAAGGATGACGGTGTCACTGCCCCAGTCCAGACCCAGTTCGATTGCTCGACCTGCTGTCGCGGCGGCATCGTTATCGGAACCGATCAACAGGCTTGGGAAAGGCAAGGCCTGGCGCGGAATCGGCGCAAAATTGCGCAAAGCGTCGGGGCAGCCGTCACGCTGCACGTCGGCCGGAGCAACCAGCAGCGCGCCACGAACCCGCTGCAGGGTATCGATCGAAGCTTGTGCGGCCCAGTGTGCAACGGTGATGCAGCCCAAACTGTGCGCGACGAGAATGACCGGCTGGGCGCTCATTGCGATGCTGCGATCCAGCTCGGCAACCCATTGTTCACGACGAGGGTTTAACCAATCGGTCTGCTCTATTCGGGCGCTATTGGGAAGACTGCGCTGCCAATGGCTTTGCCAGTGAGCATCAGGCGAGCCCTGCCAGCCAGGCACTATCAGATAACGGATCGACTCGCTGCGCATTGCGGTGTGCCTCCAGAATGGTGGGAGCCAGTCTAGCCACAAGCACAGCTCATCGAAAAAGAATAAGAATTTATTTACTTATAACTTTTTTGGAATACCGCTTACGCTGCCCGTACAACCGCAAACTCGATTTCAACCCTGTCCGCCGAGCGAACGGTACGCCACGCGTTGTACGCCATCAGAAACATGCCTAGAACGAAGGTGCCGCCGCCAAGCAGACGCACTATGTAGCCGGGATGACTGGCTTCAAGCGCTTCGACGAA
>DPSI01000468.1:1119-2748 GCA_003527165.1 Pseudomonas sp. | reverse complement strand
CCCCGCCGACCAGAAACGCCTGAATCGAGCGGTTGTATTCAGTCACGATGATGGTGCTCCGCTCATCCGGTACCAGCGGACGCAGGCCTATGGCGCGCGACAGATCGATAACTGGCAACGTCTGTCCGCGCAGGTTGACCACTCCACATACGGAGCCGTGGCGGTGCGGCATGAGTGTCATCTTCGGCAGCTGCACCACCTCCTGTACCTTGAACACGTTGATCGCGAACTGTTGGCGGCCCGAGAGCCGAAACATGAGGATCTCCAGACGATTCTGCCCCACCAACCGGGTGCGTTGATCGACTGACTCTAGAATGCCGGCCATTTGCGGGCTCCTTGATGAATAAGGGACTACGATGCTATCGGCCGTAAGTGTCCACGCTTTATCCATCCGGGTAAGCATTTATCGATCGTGCCGTACGCCGACCGACTGACAGCGCAGCTGCGACATGCGCGTCAGGCTGGCTCGCGCTGGTTCCGGAGCAGCGGCTCATCCAGCAGCAGGGGGCTATCTTTGGGAAGGTGCAGTCGCAGCGCTCGACGCTTCACCGAAAAGCGCATGCGTTTCGCAGCGTAAGGCTCTCCATCAAGATTGATGTCGAATTCATCCGGTGCCTCAATCTCGAGCCACGGCACGCGCGCCGTTACCGAAACGGTGTCGATTCCCAGCAGTCCGCCGCTCAGCAGGGTACCCAGCGTTCCCACCGCATCGGCCGGCGCCGGGACGATGCAGACATCGAGCATTCCGTCATCGATCGAAGCCTGCGGGCAGAGCTGCTGCCCACCACCGGATTGCCGCCCGTTACCAATGCCCAAGGCGAGGAACTCACCCTCCCAGGCGAAATCAGGCGCAACAAAACGCCCCCATACAGCTCTTAGCTCGCTGAAGCGCGACAAGCCGGTCAGCAGATACGCGCTGCCGCCCAGGACCCGCTTCAGCTCTTCCGAGGTCGTCGCGGTCACCTTGGAGCCGAAGCCACCGGTCGCCATGTTGACGAAGGGCTCGCCATTCATCTCGCCGACGTCGACCCGTACGGGCTCATGCTTGAGCAAAGTCAGCGCCTCGAAGGGCGCAAGCGGAATCTCGGCGGCATGAGCAAAATCATTGGCAGTACCCAGCGGCAGCACGGCCAGGCTCGCATCGGACCCACTGTCGAGCAACGCCTGAGCCATTTCCCGCACGGTTCCGTCTCCGCCACCGGCTACCAGCGTTCGGTATCCTGCGGCGAGCGCTTCCTCTACCAGACGCGCAGCGTCGCCGGCCTCCCAAGTTACCCTGACGGCCAGTTCGTTCCCCAGCTGGCGCCATTCGTTAACAGCCGAACGCACTTCATCGTTGAGCCCCTGCTTCCCGTGAAGAACGAGCAACGCCTTGGGTTTGTTCATGCCAATCGCTTCCATTTCAGTGTCCGCAAGTAGGACCTTTGTCAGCGTCGGAAAGTTGTGAGCCGGCGACCAGATGCGACTTAAGCCGCTCGGCAGATGAGCTCGACCACCGGTCAGAAGCGCGCCTTCAAAAATGTCTGCGCTCAAGCTACATGTTGCTTTTAGCCTTTATATATCAATTACTTGCAGCGCGAATTTAATTCTTCCTATCCGTTTAGCAGTTTGCATCCCATCGGTGAACTC
>DPSI01000468.1:0-1074 GCA_003527165.1 Pseudomonas sp. | reverse complement strand
TGCATCCCATCGGTGAACTCATGCCGTGGGAGGCGGTCGGAGCACTTGTCCAGGTGAAGGTTGCGATAGCGGCCTGCCATCAGAACCGCGGATCGCGGGCGATCAAAACGAGTATTGAGCTAGCAATAGCCGTAGGAAGGAGCCTTGTATGCGCTTACAGTCCGTTGGAACCCTTGAATACGCTCACCCCAGTTTTGTTGATTACTTTCTAGCCAGCATTCGCCTGATACACGGGCTGACCGCCGTTTTACCGGGCGTCCTGCTGTTGCTTTTCCTGCCACTTGAGCTGCCGGTGGGTGGCGGAACCTTCAGCACCTTCCTGATGTTCTTCGGCGTGATCAGCGTGGTCATCTTCCAATCGGTTGGCATTTACAGCGAGGAAGTGTTCAGCACACTGCTGCGCTTTCGCACCATGTTGGTGGCCTGGGCCGCGGCCTTCAGCCTGCTGATCTTCATGCATCAGGGGCTGGGCATGTTCAGCTACCTGGAAGCCAAGCACTTGACCTTTTGGTTCATCAGCAGCGGCGTCCTGTTCGGCGCCGAGCGCTTGATGATGCTCGCGCTGTTCCGCCGCCTGATGGCCAAAGGCGTCTACCTGCAGAATGCCGTGATTCTCGGCGGTACCGACAATGGCCTTCGCGTCGCCGAGTATCTGGCCCATCACCGCGACATCCGCACCGGCGTTCTCGGCTTTATCGATGACCGCCTCGAGCGCCTGCCGAAGACGCTTGCCGATCTGCCGCTGCTGGGCAACACGCGCGACCTGGAACAGATGATCCGTGAGGAAAAGGTGACCCAGGTGCTGGTCGCCCTACCCTGGTTTGCTGACAGCCGCATCGGCCAGGTGATCAACGAGCTGCGCAAGCTTCCGGTCAACGTGCTGCTGGTGCCGGACATGGTCGCCTTCCGCCACGCCAACAAGCGCATCACGGAAGTCGGCGGGTTGCCGACGCTGATCGCCTCCGATCTGCCGCTGCGTGGCTGGTCGCCGATGTTCAAGCGCATCGAGGACATCATTCTCTCCAGCCTGGCCCTGCTGGCAGCCGCACCGGTGATGCTGCTGCTGGCACTGGC
>DPSI01000293.1 GCA_003527165.1 Pseudomonas sp. | reverse complement strand
GCGCTTCCCGGGCGGTCAGGATCATTCTCGATGCGATCATGGCGAGAAACCCCCTGGCCGCCCGGGAAGCGCTGGAGTCGCACCGGACCAAAGGAATGGCGACCTTGTTGCCGATCCTGCGGGACCTGAGTCTGAAGGCACGCATCCTGGGGTGACTTGTTCTCTTGCATGCAACAGTTGCATGCAATAAAAGTGGCGCGTATAAGAAAGCTCAACAACAAAAACCAAGGAGCCTCTCGATGTCCCACGTCTACCGAATTGCAGTACTGGCCGGGGATGGCATCGGTCCAGAAGTCATTGATGCCGCAATCGCCGTCCTCGACAAAGCTGCCGTCCAGCAGGCTATCGAGCTGGAATACGTCTACTACGATGCCGGTGCCGACTATTACCGCCGGACCGGTCAGTCGATCGCGCCCGAGTCCATGCAGAACCTCGGCGATGCCGACGCCGTGCTGCTGGGTGCGATGGGATTGCCGGATATACGCTATCCGGACGGCACGGAAATCGCGCCGCAGATCGAGATTCGCGAGCATTACGGCCTGTTTGCCAGCCTGAGACCCTGCAAGCTGATGGCGGGCGTCCCGACTCGAATCAAGGCGGAAAAAATCGACATGCTGGTTATCCGGGAGACCACCGAGGGGCTGTTTGCCGGCCGTCACGACAAGCTGGAGCCCAGTGACGAGGCGGTCAGCGATCGATTGACCATCAGCCGCAAGACGAGCGAAAAACTCTTCGAGCTGGCCTTTGCCCAGGCCAGGTTGCGCCGTGAGAAGCATGGCACGCCGGGTCACGTGACCCTGCTGGACAAGGCCAATGTCCTGCGCAGCAATGCGTTTCTGCGCAAGGTGTTCGATGAAGTGGCCCTGCGGCACCCGGATATCGAGACCAGCCGCCTCTATATCGATGCCGGCTCGATGATGTTTGTCACCAACCCCGAGCGCTACGATGTCGTCGTCACCGAGAATGTCTTCGGTGACATCACCTCCGAAATTGGCGCCGGGATTGTCGGCGGGCTGGGGGTTGCCCCCTCGGCTGACGTCAGCGAGCGCCATGGGGTTTTCCAGCCTAGTCATGGTACCGCGCCGGACATTGCCGGCCAGGGTGTTGCCAACCCCGTGGCAATGGTGCTTTCCGCCGCGATGATGCTTGACTGGCTCGCTGAGCGGAATGATGACGAACGCTGCGTCCGGGCTGCCGGCAGGATCCGCCAGGCAACCGAGCAGGTGCTGCTGGATGGTGTACTCGCCCGGGATCTTGGCGGTCAGGCGACGACGGCAGACGTCACCCAGGCCATGATCAGCGCACTGGAGAATGCCCATGGCTAAGGTCGCCATTGTTGGTTGTGGTGCCATGGGGTCCGTCTATGCCGGGCTGATGACGGATGCGGGCCATGAGGTCCATGGGGTGACGTTGTGGAAAGACCATGTCGCAGCCATCCGGGAAAAAGGGCTCCGGGTCGAAGGGGTCAGCGGTGACAGGACGGTGCGCTTGCAGCATGTCGCCACCACCACCGAAGGAATCGGTATTTGCGATCTGGTGATCATCGCCACCAAGTCGTTCGATGTCGAAGCGGCTGCCGAGGCTGCGCTGCCGCTGCTGGGACCGGACACCGTGGTGCAGACGCTGCAGAACGGGCTGGGTTCCTCCGAGCGGGTGGCGCCTATCGTCGGCCCAGATCGTCTCGCCATCGGCGTGGTGGGTGGGTTTGGTGCTTCCCGTAGGGCGCCCGGGCATGTGCATCACAACGGCATGGAAATCACCTGGTTCGGTGCTTATGCCGGCCTCCCGCGGGCGAAGCTGGAGGCCTCGACCCGCATATGGGAGTCTGCCGGTTTCAAGGTCCAGCACTTCGACGATACCCAGCAGATGATTTGGCAGAAGTTGATCATGAACGTGACCTTCTCCGGCAGTACCTGCCTGACCGGCATGACGATCGGCCAGGTGATGGCCGACCCATACGCCTGGAGCGTTGCCAGCAACTGCGCCGCAGAAGCGATTGCGGTAGCCGAAGCACTGGAGGTGAAGCTGGACGTCGGCGACCCGCTTGAGCATATCCGCGAACTGGGCAGCAGGATCCCCAACGCACGCCCCTCGATGCTCCTCGACCACCTAGCCGGCTTGCGCGGAGAGGTGGATGTCATCAACGGCTCCATCCCCCGGGTCGGCGCCAGCCTGGGCGTTCCAACGCCTGTGAATGAAACCGTAGTGGCGCTTATCAAGGCGCGCGAAGCGATGTTCAGTCATTGACACCACCTTCGGGCTCGCTCGCTTGCGAGCCTGCCTGAGATCGCCCAACCGGAGGAGAGCCAACAACCAGAAACCTTCATCTTGCGTGTCCTACTGCGACCCAGTCACCAAACAACAACAATGAGGTGAATGATGTTCAAGTCAAGCATTCAGGCAATCGCCTGCGGCCTATCCGTGCTCTTTGCAGGCATGGCGCATGCCCAGGACCCTATCGTTATCAAGTTCTCCCACGTAGTGGCGGACAGCACACCCAAGGGACAAGGAGCGCTGTTATTCAAGAAGCTGGCCGAAGAGCGCTTACCCGGCAAGGTAAAGGTTGAGGTCTATCCGAACTCGTCACTGTTCGGCGATGGCAAGGAGATGGAAGCGCTGCTGCTTGGCGATGTGCAACTGATCGCACCGGCACCCACCAAACTTGAGCAATACACGAAGAAATTGCAGATCTTCGACTTGATGTTCCTGTTCGACGATATGCAGGCAGCCACACGCTTCCAGAACTCAGCCAAGGGTCGCGCGCTGCTCGATTCGATGGAGAGCAAAGGTATCAAGGGGTTGGCTTATTGGCTCAACGGCATGCGACAGCTGACCGCCAATACTCCACTGCGTGAACCCGGAGATGCCCGCGGTCTGAAGTTCCGCGTACAGCCGTCCAACGCGCAGGCGGCGCAGTTTACCGCGCTACACGCCGTACCGCGGAAAATGGCGATGGCCGAGGTCTACCAGGGTTTGCAGACCGGTGTGGTCAACGCCCAGGACAACCCCTGGTCGAATATCAACAGTCAGAAGTACTACGAAGTCCAGAAGTACATGACCGAGTCCGACCACGCCATCGGCAACTATGTACTGATTACCAACGCTAAGTTCTGGAATGGTCTGCCTGGAGACATCCGTAGCGAACTGGACAAGGTCATCGAGGAGGTGACCCTTGAAGTGAACCACCAAGCCCAGGCGCTGAACGACAAGGCCAAGCAGGAGACACTCGCCACCGGCAAGAGCGAGCTCATCACGCTGACCCCAGAGCAGCGTACTGCATGGCGTGAGGCCGTGCGTCCTGCCTGGAAAGGTTTCGAGGCCGAGATTGGCCCCGACCTGATCAAGGCCGCTCAGGCCGCCAACCAGACGAACTGAGTACATCGACCCGGTAGCCAGGCATAGGCCGCCGGGTTTCATCCTCTATCAATCGCCGTTAACGCAGATCGACAGGACATCCACCCGTCGCTTGCGGGCTCGGGTGCTTGCTGGCCAGGCAGCGAAGCGCCGGTAGCCGGAAACGCAACTGCCTCCCCTGTACCCTGACATCCCACCACCAACTTCGGTCACGCTGAAGCGTTTTTTGAAATTCTCCCTCGCGATGCCGTCCACTGCTTCTTCGCCGAGCCCACCTATTCACTTCTGCGCACATCAAGTGCTTCGTTGAACGATAGCAAGCTGTTTCATACGCATGCGTAGAAGTGATCGCCAGCGCGAAAGCCGCTCGCGATGTCCGCCGACTTTTCGTTACGCTCGAAGACCAACCGCTTCCGGCCATGGCCGGTGGCGCCAGACGCTATCAGACTCTCAGCCCACGTTGCTTGCATCGTAGCTATCTACTACTCGCCGGTATTGGCTTGGGGATGCGCCGATGTGCTGGCGGAAGAAACGGGTGAAATGGCCCTGCTCGGAAAAGCCGAGGTTCTCGGCGAGTTGGCCAAGCGTGCCGCTGCGTTCATGCTCGAGCCAGATAAAGGCCCGGCGCATCCGCGCATCGTTAAGCACAAGCGTGGGCGTCATGCCGGTGTCCTGACGGAACAGGGTGAAAAAATGCGCGCGGGACAGGCCGGCAGCCTTTGCCGCGTTGTTCAAGCATTCCGGGTCATCAAGGTGAGTCTGCAGATAGCCACAGGCGCGGCGGATGCGCGCATCGCGGAATCCCTGGCGCACCTGCGCACCGAGGCGGCACAGGTGCTTCCACTGCGAGCAATCCTCGATCAGCTCGATAAGGAAGTCGAACAGTAAAAATTCGATGTGCTCGCGCGGCACCAGCCCGACGCTGCAAGCCTCGGCGATCAGTCGATCTGCCATTGCCCGATTCTTGCTGCTGAGTTCGATGCATGGATGGGAGAAGAACCCCGGATGCGCGCTCAGGGCCAGCGATTGTTGGGCCTCGGCCAGCCAGGCCGGCTCGATGTAGAGCGCGAGGATCTGCGTCTGCTCGGCGCCGGGTTGAAAATCGTAGTAGTGCGGTTGCCAGGCGTTCACCAGAACTGCGCAGCGATCGGTCAGCGGCACCTGACGGCCGTTGACGTTGAAGAAGGTGTCGGCGCCCGAGGCCTTCACCAGCACGTGGCATTCGTGGTGCGAGTGGGTGACCAGGGGGCGGTCCATTTCGAGCAGGGCGACCCGCCCGAATTTGCCGTGAAAGACGCGTTGTGCCGTGGACATCGCTAGCTCCTTGCGGGTCGGTCGGTGGAAGGAATGGCGGGCGCCGGGCGTCCGTCGAGGTCGGCGGGGCGGTCGACGTCCAGCAGGATGCCCGGATCGTCGACCACTACCGGTCGGTAGCAATCGGTATAGCTGCGAATCAGGCGGCGCGCGCCCTCGTCGCCGTCGAGCTCGCAAAGCGCCGGCCAGAAGGCGCGGCCGAACAGCACCGGATGCCCGGGCCGACCGTCGTGGTGGGGCTGCACGATGCGCTCAGGGCCGGCCTCGGCGATCAGCCGGGCGCAGGTCTGCGGGCGCAGCCAGGGCATGTCGCCGAGCAGCACCGCCAGCACCTCGGCCGGTTGCGTGGAAAGCGCCGCGACACCGGCCGCCAGGCTGGCGCCGAGGCCGCGTTCGGCCAGCGGCGTGCGCAGCATCCGGACCTGCGGCGGCAGGCGCAGGTCGTCGACGGTATCGCCGTCGCGCAGCACCAGCAGCAGCTCGTCGAAGGCTGCCGCGGCGTTTTCCAGGCTCGCCTCCAGCAGCGTGCGGCCATCGGCCAGGCGCGCCCGGCGCTTGTCGGCGCCGAAGCGGCTGGCGCGTCCGGCGGCCAGCATCAGGCCCACGACTTTCGTTTCAGAGTTCATCGCGGGCCTTGCCGTGGTAGACGCGCAGCACGTCGGCGACCACCGACAGGGCGATCTCGGCGGGCGTCTTGCTGCCGAGATCGAGGCCGATGGGCATGTGGATGCGGGCGATCTGCTCCGCCGACAGGCCGCCGACCCGCGCCAGGCGTTCGGCACGCCGCGCGGAGGTCTGCCGCGAACCCATGGCGCCGATGTAGAACGCCGGCGTGCGCACCGCCTCCATCAGCGCCAGGTCGTCGATGCGCGGGTCGTGGGTGAGGGCGACCACCGCGGTGGCCGCGTGGCAGTTGCCGGCGGCGATGAACTCAGACGGCAGCACCGGATGCAGGCGCACGCCTTCGAGCGGGCGCTGGTGCATTTCCTCGCGAGGGTCACAGGCGATCACCTCGCAGCCAATGGCGCCGGCGAAGCTGGCGCAGTATTCGGCCACCGGCGACAGCCCGGCGAGGATCAGCCGCAGCGCCGGACCGATGCGCAGGCGCACGCGCTCGTTCTCCACCTGGGCGACTGCGCCGCCGCGGTCGTCAGCGGCCAGAGCGAAGGCGCCGGAGCTCAGGTCCAGTTCGCGCACCAGACGGCGCTGGCCGAGCAGGGCGTCGTACAGCCCTTGCAGGTGGTCGGCCCAGGCCGCGTCGGGGGCGCGATACTCTACCAGCACCTGGAGGATGCCGCCGCAGGGCAGGCGCAGCCGCTGGCGCTCGTCATCGCTCTCGCCGTAGCGGACGATCTGGGTTGGCGCGCGTAGCTCGCCGCACGCCAGGCTTTCGAGAAAGGCCTCCTCGACGCAGCCGCCAGACAGCGAGCCGACGAACTGGCCGTCGGCCCGCGCCACCAACATCGCGCCGGGCGCGCGGGGCGCCGAGCCGTAGGTGGAAAGCACGGTGCACAGCCAGATGGCGTGTCCTTCGCGCATCCACTGCAAGGCGGTATCCACCACCTGGAGGTCGAGTTGACGCATGTCACAATCCCCAAGACGGGCGCGGTCGCCGAACACGCCGCGCAAATCGGTTAACCTTCAAGCCCCCAGTCAGACGGGCCTCTATTAGATGACGCACCGACAATTTCTCGAAACCGCCAGCGCCAGGCTGGAATATCAGTTTGTGCAGCCCGTGGCTTCGACCAGTCCGACGCTCGTCTTGTTGCACGAGGGGCTCGGCAGCCTCGAATTGTGGAAGGATTTCCCGGTGCAGCTGGCCGAGGCCTGCGGCGCGCCGGTGCTGATCTACAGCCGGCAGGGCTATGGTCGTTCCAGTCCGGTGCCGCTGCCACGACCACTCGATTACCTCAGTGTGGCCGGACCCGATGAGCTCGAACATGTGCTCGACGGCCTGGCGCTCGAGCAGGTGGTGCTGGTCGGCCACAGCGACGGCGCCTCCATTGCGCTCGCCTACGCGGCCCGGCAGGACCCGCGCGTGCGCGGCGTGGTGGTCCTGGCGCCACACGTCGACGTCGAGCCGGTCAGCATCGACGGCGTGCGGCGTACGGTCAAGGCTTATGCCCGTGGTGACTTGCGCGAGCGGCTGCAGGCCTACCATGGCGACAACCTCGACGGCGCCTTCCGCGGCTGGAGCGAGACCTGGCTGAACCCGGCCTTTGCTGCTTGGAATCTGCACGGGGCGCTGTCCCACATCCGCGTACCCCTGCTCGCGATTCAGGGCCACGATGATGAATTCGCTACTCCGGCGCAGCTGGAACGCATCGCCCGCGAGGTCGGCGGCCCCTGCCAGACGGTGTTGCTCGATCATTGCCGGCACTTTCCGCAGAACCAGGCCCGTGCGCGCGTGCTGACCCTGATCACGGATTTCCTGACGACGTCGCTGCGTTGATGATCGGCTCGGTTGTGGATGGCTGGCAGTCCTGTCATGACTCAACGCTCCGTTGCCGCGATCTCGTCGAGGGTCGGTAGATCTTCAGGCGTCTCGCGCCAGCGCTTGACCACGCCGAGCTCAATGTCGAACAGGTCGAGCACCCGCCCAAGCGTGTGATCGACCATTTCCGCCAGCGAGGCCGGTTTGGTATAGAACGCCGGGACTGGCGGGGCAATGATGGCGCCGAGCTCGGCCAGCTCAGTCATGGTGCGCAGGTGGTTCCGGTGCAATGGCGTCTCGCGGACCATCAGCACCAGCCGCCGGCGTTCCTTGAGGATAACGTCGGCGGCGCGGGTCAGCAGGGT
>DPSI01000294.1 GCA_003527165.1 Pseudomonas sp. | reverse complement strand
CATGCTGGCGGGCACGCTCGCGCAAGGTTTTTTTGTCGCTTAATTGTACGTAGCTCATCACGGTCTCCTGAATTCTGTAACTGGCGGTATCGTCGCCACGCTGGCCTTCGCGCCTGTCGGCGTCTCGCTGGGCCCTAAGCTGTGATAGGAGAGGAGGCGGAAAGTTTAGCCAGGCTTGTCTTTCTCCGGCCGGCCCGGCTTGCCGGGTTCTTCGATGGGAACCGGCTCGCCGGGTTCCTTGCGTTCTGGTTCGGGGATGGGACTTGGCGTTCCATCATCCCGAGGGTCGGGATCGTGCATGCGGGTACCTCCTTTCAGCTGAGCGCCTTGATCAGCTCGTCCTTACGCATTTTCGAGCGACCGCGAACGTCGCGTTCACGCGCCTTTTGCATCAGCTCGTCGCGAGTGAGATCGGTGAGCGAGGTACTGCCGGAGCGATCACGGCGTGCTGAGCCCTTGTTGGGTGACTCGCCGGAACGAGCCTTCGCCGCGCGATCTGCCGAATCCTTACGGTCGGCGCGCTTGGCCGTCTCGCTTTTCTTTTGCCCTGAACCGCCCTTGCGCTCGCCGCCACCGGATTGCTTGTTGACCGTGGCCCAGGCTCGCGCTTCGGCCTCTTTCTCCGAGACGCCGCGTTCTTCATAGCTCTCTTCGATATGCTCGGCTTTGCGTTGCTGCTTGTCGGTGTACTTAGATTTTTCACCTCTGGGCATGATGATTTTCCTCGTGCGGTAGAACGATGCGGAGCCCGCAGCGTCCGGCGCTGACAAGGGCTCCGCCACGACGCTTGTTCTGTTTGGTCCTCGTGGCGAGCCTTGAGTTTCACACGTGCTAGCATTGCGCGTTCTGCCCGACGCACTGATTGTCCAGCCAGCGGTTCTGGCTTTGGGCAACTGTCATGTTATGCAGACGGGCCGGGTGCCACCCCAACAGTTCTTGGCAAGTTCACTTTCGGCGGAACAAAATTCGTTTATGCTGGCCTGAAAGAAGCGCGGACCGCGCTATCTCGGTAGTTGTAGCGCTATGCGCAGTATCGAATCTGTTTTACAAATCCATGCTTACCGTTACCGGTGAGCTTTGAATGAGGCGACAACCAGATGCGAATCCTTGTGTGCGGAGCCGGTGGTCAGGTTGGCCACGAGTTGGTGGACCGTGCTGATGCGTATGGTCTCGAGGCGCTTGGCATGACGCGTGAGCATCTGGACATCACCGCCGCTGATCAGGTTGCAAGCCTTGTCAGCCAGCTCAAGCCGGGAATGATCATCAACGCGGCCGCCTATACGCATGTCGACAACGCCGAGGCGCACAGCGAGCGGGCCTATGCGGTCAACCGCGATGGTGCTGCGAGTTTGGCGCAAGCCGCCCGGGATGCCTCCATCCCGCTGTTGCACATCTCCACCGATTATGTGTTTTCCGGCGAATCCCGGACGCCTTATCGAGAAGAGGACGAGGTCGCGCCCACCGGGGTCTATGGTGCAAGCAAGCTGGCCGGCGAAGTGGCCATCCAGGCTGCGCTGGAGGAACATCTGATCCTGCGGACCAGTTGGGTATACGGCGCGCATGGGCATAACTTCGTTAAGACGATGTTGCGCCTGGGGCATCAACGCGATTCGCTATCAGTGGTCGCCGATCAGTTTGGCTGCCCTACCCAAGCTGGCAGCATTGCGGATGTCCTGCTGCAGCTGGCCCAGCGTTATGCCCAGGAGGGCAAGCTAGCTTGGGGACTCTATCACTACAGCGGCCGATCACCTTGCACCTGGTTCGATTTCGCGGTGGAGATTTTCCGTCAAGCAGAAGCCAAGGGTATGCTTCCCAAACAGCCGCAGGTGTCTTCGATCACCACCGCACAGTATCCGACGCCTGCCCGCCGGCCAGCCTGGTCGGTACTCGATTGCGCCAAATTCGAAGCGACCTTCGGCATCGACACTCGCGATTGGCATGACGATCTAGCCGTTGTGCTCGATGCGCTGGCCGAGGCAGAGGCGGGTGCTGCGGTTGGCGCCGTGCAGCATTCTCAGGCCTGATCAGGCGACACACTGAGCCTGGGTCTTCTTTGAAGCGGCCCTGCGCGGATTAGTGATCTGGCTTACGACTCGGAGTATTCTTGCGGCCTTTTTTGCGGGGCGACATGAAGTCGCGCCGGTTGTTGGAGAAGCCGCGTGGTCGTGTTTCAGGCAATTCTGCCTATCTTTGGCTTGATCATGCTCGGCTATCTGCTGGGCTGGCGCCGCTGGCTCGCTGGCGAAGCAGCGACCGGGCTCGCCAATATCACCTTCAAACTATTCATGCCGGCGGTCCTGTTCACCGGTATTGCCCGCGCGCAGTTGAGTGACGGCATGTCACCCATGCTGTTGCTGGCGTATTTCGGGCCGGTGCTGGTCATTTTTGCCCTGGTCGGACTGGTTGCTCACCGCGTGTTTGGACGCGCGTCGCCCCTCGGGCTGACGGCTGCCTACTCCAATAACGTGCTGGTCGGGATTCCGCTGGTGACTACTTTACTCGGCTTGGAAAGCTTGGTGTACGTGTTCGCCATTCTGGTGTTTCACAGCTTGATTCTGTTTTCGCTGCAGAGCTTCTATAACGCGTTTGGCTCAGAACAGAAGGTCAGCGGCACGGCGCTACTGAAGAATCTTGCCAATCCACTCATCGTCGGCCTGTCGCTCGGCGCCTTGCTGAACGTGTCAGGCCTCGATCTGCCGCAGCCGATGTGGCGCGTAGCTGACTGGCTGGCTCAGGCAGCCTTGCCTTGCGCGCTGATTGTGCTAGGCATCAGTCTGTCACGTTATCGTCTGCGCCCCAGCGCAACGGCGCTGGGGCTGGCACTGGTCAAGTTAGGCGTGTTTCCGTTGCTGGTGTGGTATGTCGGTGGCTTGTTGCCCGGACTGAGCCATGAGGCGCGCAGCGTACTGGTGCTGCTGGCAGCCTGCCCGAGTGGCGTCAACGTGCTGGCCTTCGTGGTCAATCAGGAAGATACCCGTGTGGTCAGCTCGACTGTATTCCTCTCGACTCTGCTTGCGGCGATCAGCCTGCCGCTGTGGATGCTGCTGATATCGAGGTGAGCGCGGTGATGATCAGGACTTTTTGCCATGACGATCAGCGTGTGCGTGGGTAGCGATGATGTCCTCGAGGCGTAATCCCGTCAGTCCGTGAATGGTGCGCCAGAGGTAATAAAAGATAGCCATCATCATCACCATGCTCGGGATCGCGATCATGGGATAGCTGAGCAAGGTCATCCGCCCCAGTTCGGCATTGAATGCCTCGCTACCGGCCGGACTGTTGACGATCCACTTGGCCAGCACGTAATTCATGAAAGATGAAAAGAAAAAGGTGCCGCTGAGAAAGTAGGTGGCGCGCAGCAGTCGTGTTTCGAAGTGAGCGGTCTGTCCGTTGCGCTCGAGCTGTTCGTGAACCTTCTCGACATTAAGTACCTTGGGGTTGTACAGCAGTGTGCGGATCAATGGAAAGCGAGTGCGGGTGGAGGCCAACACGGCGATACCGATGATGCCGGGAATAGCCGCCTCCTTGATCGCCAGCCATTGAGGGTCGAGCTGCAGCAGGCCGATGCCGCCGGTAAGCAG
>DPSI01000561.1:720-4537 GCA_003527165.1 Pseudomonas sp. | reverse complement strand
CACCGGCGAAACCAACACCGACGACCTGTCGCCGGCGCCTGACGCCTGGTCGCGCCCGGACATCCCGCTGCACGCACTGGCCATGCTGAAAATGGCCCGCGACGGCATCACGCCGGACGTGCCTGGCTCCGTTGGCCCACTCAAGCAAATGGAAGAGCTGAAAACCAAAGGCTTCCCGGTTGCCTATGTCGGCGACGTGGTCGGTACCGGTTCGTCGCGCAAATCCGCCACCAACTCGGTGCTGTGGTTCTTCGGCGACGACATTCCGAACGTACCGAACAAGCGTGCCGGCGGTTTCTGCTTCGGCACCAAAATCGCGCCGATCTTCTACAACACCATGGAAGACGCCGGCGCTCTGCCGATCGAGTTCGATTGCTCCGACCTGGCCATGGGCGACGTGATCGACGTCTACCCCTACAAGGGCGAAGTTCGCCGTCACGGCAGCGATGAGCTGGTCACAACTTTCCAGCTGAAAACCGACGTTCTGCTCGACGAGGTTCGCGCAGGCGGCCGTATCCCACTGATCATTGGTCGCGGCCTGACCGAAAAGGCCCGCGCGGAACTGGGCATGGGTCCGTCCGATCTGTTCAAGAAGCCGGAAGCTCCAGCGGAAAGCAACAAGGGTTTCACCCTGGCGCAGAAAATGGTCGGTCGCGCCTGCGGTCTGCCGGAAGGCAAAGGCGTCCGTCCGGGCACCTACTGCGAGCCGAAGATGACCACCGTCGGCTCCCAGGACACCACCGGCCCGATGACCCGTGACGAACTGAAGGACCTGGCTTGCCTGGGCTTCTCCGCCGACCTGGTAATGCAGTCCTTCTGCCACACCGCGGCCTACCCAAAGCCGACCGACGCCACCACGAACCACCCCCTGCCGGACTTCATCATGACCCGCGGCGGTGTTTCCCTGCGCCCGGGCGACGGCATCATCCATAGCTGGCTGAACCGCATGCTGTTGCCGGACACTGTCGGTACCGGCGGTGACTCGCACACCCGTTTCCCGATGGGCATCTCCTTCCCGGCCGGTTCCGGTCTGGTCGCCTTCGCCGCAGCCACCGGCGTGATGCCGCTGGACATGCCGGAGTCGGTACTGGTTCGCTTCAAGGGCAAGATGCAGCCTGGCATCACCTTGCGCGACCTGGTTCATGCGATCCCCTACTACGCCATTCAGAAAGGCCTGCTGACGGTCGAGAAGAAAGGCAAGAAGAATATCTTCTCTGGCCGCATTCTTGAGATCGAAGGGCTGAACGAGCTGACCGTCGAGCAAGCGTTCGAGCTGTCCGACGCCTCTGCCGAGCGCTCCGCTGCGGGTTGCACCATCAAGCTGCCGGAAACCGCGATTGCCGAGTATCTGCAGTCGAACATCACCTTGCTGCGCTGGATGATCAGCGAAGGCTACGGCGATGCGCGTACGCTGGAACGCCGCGCTCAGGCCATGGAAGCCTGGCTGGCCAAGCCGCAACTGCTGGCTGCCGATGCCGACGCCGAGTACGCCGAAGTCATCGAGATCGACCTGTCCGAAGTCACCGAGCCGGTTCTCTGCGCGCCGAACGACCCGGACGACGCACGTCTGCTGTCCAGCGTACAGGGCGAGAAGATCGATGAAGTGTTCATCGGATCGTGCATGACCAACATTGGTCACTTCCGCGCCGCCGGCAAGCTGCTGGACAAGGTCGAAGGCTCCCTGCCGACTCGTCTGTGGCTGTCACCGCCGACCAAGATGGACCAGCATCAGCTGACCGAGGAAGGTTACTACGGCATCTACGGCCGTGCTGGCGCACGCCTGGAAATGCCAGGTTGCTCGCTGTGCATGGGGAACCAGGCGCGGGTGGAAACCGGCTCGACAGTGGTCTCCACCTCGACCCGTAACTTCCCGAACCGCCTTGGCGACGCAACCAACGTGTACCTGGCTTCTGCGGAACTGGCAGCGGTCGCTTCGATTCTCGGCCGTCTGCCGACAGTTGAGGAATACATGGTCTACGCAGCACAGATCGACACCATGGCAGCGGACGTATACCGCTACCTGAGCTTCGATCAGATCGCCGAGTTCCGCGAGTCTGCGGCCAACGCCAAGATCGAGGTGGTTGCTGTTTGATGCTTTAACGCTCCAATGACGACGCCCGCTTCGCAGACTGTGTAAGAACAGTCTGGACGATGCAGTGATAGGCGAAGCAACGCCCCGACTGGTTCGGGGCGTTTGCTTTTGCGGACCGCCATACAACTGCCGACACACCTATGCGACAATAGCCGCCCTGTCCGGCATGAAACCCCGCATTTTTATCCCAACAGCTCGGCCCTGGTGCTCGAATGCTGCTGGCAACGTATACCCGCTGGAACAAACTCGACTCCGATTTGAAATGCAGAAGTGGCATTGCTCGCCAATTCAGCGGCATCCAGCAAGCCCTAAGTTATTGATAGGTAAACCCTTTGATCTCCACCGCTAATATAACCATGCAGTTTGGCGCTAAACCTCTGTTCGAGAACGTTTCCGTCAAGTTCGGCAACGGCAATCGCTACGGCCTGATCGGCGCCAACGGCTGCGGCAAGTCGACTTTCATGAAGATTCTCGGTGGCGATCTGGAGCCATCCGCCGGCCAGGTCATGCTCGAACCCAACGTGCGTCTGGGTAAGCTGCGCCAGGATCAGTTCGCCTACGAGGACTTCAATGTCATCGACGCGGTGATCATGGGCCATGAGGAGCTATGGAAGGTCAAGGCTGAGCGCGAGCGCATCTACGCTCTGCCGGAAATGAGCGAGGAAGACGGCATGGCCGTCGCCGAGCTGGAAACCGAATTCGCCGAAATGGACGGCTACACCGCCGAGTCCCGCGCTGGCGAGCTGCTGCTGGGCCTGGGTATCCCGCTCGAGCAGCACTTCGGGCCGATGAGCGAGGTGGCGCCGGGCTGGAAACTGCGCGTGCTACTGGCACAAGCGCTGTTCTCCGATCCGGAAGTGCTGCTGCTCGACGAACCGACCAACCACCTGGACATCAATACCATTCGCTGGCTGGAAAACATCCTCACGGCGCGTAACAGCACCATGATCATCATTTCCCACGACCGGCACTTCCTCAACAGCGTATGCACGCACATGGCCGACCTCGACTATGGCGAGCTGCGGCTGTTCCCCGGCAACTACGACGAGTACATGACCGCGGCGACCCAGTCCCGCGAGCAACTGCTGGCCGACAACGCCAAGAAGAAGGCGCAGATTGCCGAGCTGCAGACTTTCGTCAGCCGCTTCTCGGCCAACGCGTCGAAAGCCAAGCAGGCGACCTCACGCGCCAAGCAGATCGACAAAATCCAGCTCGCCGAGGTCAAACCGTCGAGCCGTGTCAGCCCGTTCATCCGTTTCGAGCAGACCAAGAAGCTGCATCGTCAGGCCGTGACCGTGGAGAGCATGGCCAAGGGTTTCGATGGCAAGACGCTGTTCAAGAACTTCAGCTTCACCGTAGAAGCCGGTGAGCGGGTCGCGATCATCGGACCCAACGGTATTGGCAAAACCACCCTGCTGCGCACCTTGGTCGGCGAACTGCAGCCAGATACAGGCACAGTGAAATGGACCGAAAGCGCCGATCTTGGCTATTACGCTCAGGATCATGCCGATGACTTCGAAGACGACGTGTCGCTGTTCGACTGGATGGGGCAGTGGACGCAGGGCGGAGAACAGGTAGTGCGCGGCACGCTCGGTCGCATGCTGTTTTCCAACGACGAGATCCTCAAGTCGGTACGGGTGATTTCCGGTGGCGAACAGGGCCGCATGCTGTTCGGCAAGCTGATCCTGAAAAAGCCCAACGTCTTGGTGATGGACGAACCGACCA
>DPSI01000561.1:0-550 GCA_003527165.1 Pseudomonas sp. | reverse complement strand
CCGGGCACGCTGATCTTCGTCAGCCATGACCGCGAATTCGTCGGCTCGCTGGCGACGCGCATCATCGAACTGTCAGACTCGGGCGTAACCGACTTCAGCGGCACCTATGACGACTACCTGCGCAGCCTTGGCGTGATCTAAGGATCGTAGGCCACGAAAACGCCCTCAATGAACCGATCCGGAATGTGAACGGTTAAGCTCGAGGGCTCGAGGGCCTGGGTTCGGTATGCACCGAACTCAGGCCTTTTTGTTTCGGCCTGATGCGCTGTTGATCGTAGTTGTCGATGTAACCTCGTATACCGGCTTTGGTGTTCAAGCTTGAAGCGGTTCAGGTAAAACTCACCCTTTAGAGTGCCGAAGAAGCTCTCCATAGCACTGTCTTGTGGCGTATCTACACGTCTGCCAGCGGTTCGAGCCTGGACAGCTCACCTGCTAAAAGGCCTTCGGTCAGGCTAGCGCGCTGGAGCCTCTTGAAAACGCTTTATCCGCTTCCAGTGGGTAATTGCACTAGCAGCCCATGCATCTGTTGGAAATACAGATGATCCAGCCA
>DPSI01000560.1 GCA_003527165.1 Pseudomonas sp. | reverse complement strand
TTCGGTCTTAGTCGCGTAGGGTGTGCGTGCGGCCGAATAAATTCGGCCCTACGGTGATGTCTACGGACGGCACGCCTTTGTAGGACCGAACGTGTTCGGCCTTGGTCGCGCAGGGCGTGGGTGCGGCCGAATAAATTCGGCCCTACGGTGACGTCTGCGGGCGGCACGCCTTGTAGGGCCGAACTTGTTCGGCCTTGGTCGCGCAGGGCGTTCGTAGGGCCAAATAAATTCGGTCCTACGAATGGGCACCACGTCGTCAAAGACTGTCGGGGTCACCCACGAACATCTGTATACGTGAGCGCAGCCAGCGCTCAGCAGGATCGTTATCCTGAGCGCCGCGCCAGGCCATGGACAGTTCGAAGTCCTGGCTCGTCTCGAACGGCAGCGGTTCGGCACGAACGCCGCCATTAGCGGCCAGGGCCGCTGCGGCGTAGTCCGGCACTGTCGCGACCAGGTCGGTGCCGGCCAGCAGGCTCGCCAGCCCGTTGAACTGCGGCACCGCCAGCACGACCTTGCGCTTGCAGCCATGTAGCGCCAGTTCCTCGTCGATATAACCGTTCAGGTCGCCGGCGAAGGACACCATGGCGTGCGGGCGCGAGCAGTAGTCTTCCATGGTCATGCGTCCGGGAATGCTGTCGGCACGCAGTAGCATCGGCTTCGGCTTGCGCAACACTTTGCGCTTGGCGTTGGCCGGCAGTTCCTCTGTGTAACAGACACCCACCGAGATTTCCCCGGTAGCGAGCAGCCCCGGCATCAGCAGGTAATTGGCGCGACGTACCACCAACACGACGCCCGGCGCTTCGGCGCGTACGCGTCTGAGCAGCTGGGGCAGCAAAGCGAATTCGACTTCGTCGGTCAGGCCGATGCGAAACACCAGTTCACTGGTGGCCGGATCGAAGGTCGAGGCACGGCTGACCGCGGTGGAAATGGAGTCCAGCGCGGGGGAGAGCAGACCGGCGATTTCCTGGGCGCGAGCGGTCGGTTCCATGCTGCGGCCCGTGCGTACGAACAGCGGATCATCGAACAACGTGCGCAGGCGTGCCAGCGCGGCACTGATCGCCGGCTGGCCGAGAAACAGCTTTTCGGCCGCTCGGGTCACGCTGCGCTCGTGCATTAGCGTTTCGAAGACGATCAGCAGGTTCAGATCCACGCGGCGAAGGTCGTTGCGATTCATGCCATTCACTTCAACTGGGTCACAAAGGGCTGGGCTGACCTCTAGGGCCTGTTCCAATTGATCTGCGAAAATTATTTCTGGGACGCTCAAGTCTGTAGGCCCGAATTCATTCGGCCACAGATTGCGGAGGCCGAACACGTTCGGCTACAGCTCATCCCGTCGCGACCGTGACGAAACGGGCATGGACCTTAGGGTTGCAACTGCATTCTAGACAGATCGGCGTGACCCCGGCATGTCCATTTCCGCTTTGCAATTACACAAACCTGCAGGCCGTGATGCGGATTTACATACAGACCGTCATCATTCCTGCGCATGGCGACTATCGAGCGGAATGCGGGAATCGCGGCTGGAGTTGTATCGACGGTGCGGATAGAGTCACTAATACAGTAGTAATCGAGGGGTCTTTCAATGTCCCGCATCATCCGTTTCCATCAATTCGGCCCTGCCGAGGTCCTGCGCTACGAGCAGCAGGATGTGCCGCGGCCAGGCCCCGGCGAAGTGCTGATCGGTGCCCATGCGATCGGCATCAGCTGGAACGACGTGCTCTGGCGACAGGACCTTGCACCGCGCCATGCACGACTTCCGTCTGGGCTCGGCTGTGAAATAGCCGGAGAAGTGCTGGCGGTGGGCGACGAGGTGGACGGTTTCGCCATCGGTGACAAGGTCGCGAGCTTCCCAGCCCATGACCTCAATCGCTACCCCCTTTACGGCGAACAGGTGCTGCTACCGCACACTTCGCTCGTTCACTATCCCGACATGCTCAGTCCGATCGAAGCCTCTATCCACTACACACCCGCCCTGGTGGCTTACTTTGCGCTGGTTGAACTGGCGCAGCTCGAGCCTGGGCAATACGTGCTGGTGACCGAGGCCCGCCATTGCACCGGCCCGACCGCCGTGCAGGTGGCAAAGGCGCTGGGCGCGCGGGTGATCGCCACGTGCGACACAGCTGAAGATCGCGAGTTCCTGCGCCAGCTGGGCGCCGAAACGGTGATCGCTACCGAAGAGGAGGACCTGGTCGGACGCCTGCAGAAAATTACCGGCGGTGCTGGCGTCGAGGTAGTACTGGACGGTTGTGGCGGCTCGCAGATGAAGCTCCTGGGTGATGTCATCGCGCCCCGCGGCAAACTGATCCTCTACGGGCTCAACGGAGGCAACGAAACGGCTTTTCCGGCTTGCGCGGCCTTCAAGAAGAACTTCAAGTTCTTCCTCCACTGCCTATGCGATTTCACCGGCCAGCCGGAGCTGGGCATCGAGCAGAACCGGGAGGCGGTTGAGCGCGCGTTGCTGCATATCAACCAGCTCACGGCCGATCGGTTGATCACGCCTCAGGTCGATAAGGTGTTTGGCTTCGATGAAGTAATCGAAGCGCACCAGTACGTCGAAAGCGGCATACCACGCGGACGAGTCGTGCTTCGCGTCGGCTGAACAGGGCCTCTCTCCGGGCCCTCTCATCGCTTCACAGAAACTTTTCCCTCGCGGCTCAAGTCCTCCGAAGACAGGTTACTCACCTTGACGGAGGATTTTTGCATGGCCGATGAAAACCAGACCCTACCCCCTCAGGAACAGCCTGAGCCCGGTAAGGAAGGCTTGATGAGCCCGCGTCCGGAGTTCCGTGGCGAAGATTACAAGGCCGCCGGCAAGCTGCAGGGCAAGGTTGCAATCATCACCGGTGGCGACAGCGGTATCGGTCGCTCGGTCGCGGTGCTCTATGCTCGCGAAGGGGCCGACGTGGCGATTCTCTACCTCGATCAGCACCAGGACGCGGACGAAACCCGTCGCGTGGTCGAAAGCCATGGCCGTCAATGCCTGACCTTCGCCGGCGATGTGGCCAATCGCGACGTGTGCCGCAAGGTCATCGACGAGACGCTGGCCAAGTTCGGCAAGCTCGACATCTTGGTCAACAACGCTGCCGAACAGCATCCGCAGAAAGGCCTGGAAGACATCAGCGAAGAGCAGTGGGAGAAAACTTTTCGCACCAATATCTTCGGCATGTTCCAGATGACCAAGGCCGCGTTGCCGCACCTCAAGGAAGGTGCATCCATCATCAATACCACCTCAGTGACGGCTTACAAGGGCAGTCCGCAGCTGCTGGATTACTCCGCCACGAAGGGCGCCATCACGGCGTTTACCCGCTCGCTGTCGATGAATCTGGCCGAGCGCGGCATCCGTGTGAACGGTGTAGCGCCAGGTCCGATCTGGACGCCGCTGATTCCGTCCACCTTCGACGCGGACAAGGTTGCCGAATTTGGCGCCAACGTGCCGATGAAGCGTCCCGGCCAACCGGAGGAAGTGGCTCCAGCCTATGTGTACCTGGCCAGCAGCGATTCGTCATACGTCAGCGGTCAGGTGATTCACATCAACGGCGGCTCGGTGGTCAACGGTTAGGCCGCACCATAGGAGTAACGTTATGCCTCGCACGATCTGGAAGGGTGCCGTCAGCTTCGGCCTGGTTCATATTCCCGTCGCGCTGGTGCCTGCCACCACTCGCACGGGAATCGATTTCGATTGGCTGGACAAGCGCAGCATGGACCGGGTCGGATACAAGCGTATCAACAAGACCACCGGCGAAGACATCGACAGCGAGAACATCGTCAAGGGCGTCGAATACGAAAAGGGTCACTACGTTGTGATCAGCGATGAGGAGATCAAGGCGGCGCATCCGAAAGCGACACAGACGGTAGATATCGTCGCCTTCGTCGACGCCAAGGACATCTCGTTCCTCTATATCGACACGCCTTACTACCTGACGCCCGACCGCCGTGGTGAAAAGGTCTATGCGCTGCTGCGCGAGACCCTGATCCAGACCGGCAAGGTCGGCATCGCCAATGTGGTGCTGCGCAATAAACAGCACCTCGCCGTGGTGATGCCCCTGGGCAAGGCACTGGTCATGAACACGCTGCGCTGGGCCGATGAAGTGCGCGGCGTGGAGTACCTCGAAATGAAGGACGAAGCGCTCAATGCCGACCTCAACCCGCGTGAGTTGGACATGGCCAAGCGACTGGTCGAGGACATGAGCGAAGACTGGAACCCGGATCAGTACAAGGACACCTTCCAGGACCAGATCATGGACCTGGTGGAAACCAAGGCCCGCGAAGGCAAGCTCGAAGCTGTCGGTGGACCGGAAGAGGCGGTCGATCGCCGCAGTGCCGATGTCATTGATCTCACCGAATTGCTCAAGCGC
>DPSI01000559.1 GCA_003527165.1 Pseudomonas sp. | reverse complement strand
TATCATCGAGCTGAAGGACGCCGCGGCGATGCTCGAACAGGCCGATCGCAACCTGCTGGAGCAAGAAAACAGAATTCGCGACCTGCAGGAGCGTCTGAACCGGTTTCGCCGGGAAGATGGCACCCTCAGGTTCACCATCGCCTGCCTTATCGCACTCGCGCTCTTTCAGGCGGGGCTGCTGATCTGGATCGCAACGCGATGAGTACGCCGGCGCCGATCAGCATGCCGGGGTGCTTGCACGCTATCGCTTGAGCCGCTGACGAAACAGTGGCTGGTGCTCGCGGCACTGGCTCGCGGCGAGCAGAAACACACCATGACCACCCTCAGTGAACTCCAGCCATGTGAAGTCCACCTCAGGATAAAGCGCCTCTACATGTACCTGGCTGTTGCCGACCTCGATGATCAGCGTGCCGCTTTCGGTCAGGTGGTCTGCCGCCTCGGCCAACATGCGCCGTACCAGATCCAGGCCATCATCGCCGCAGGCCAGCCCCAAAGCCGGCTCATGATGGTATTCGTCGGGCATGTCGGCAAAGTCTTCCGCGTCCACGTACGGTGGGTTGGAGACGATCAGATCAAAGCGCTGCTTGGGTAGTCCGTCGAACCCATCGCTCTGCACCGTATAGACCCGATCTTCCAAACCATGCTGTTCGATGTTGCGGTTGGCCACTTCGAGCGCCTCGAAGGACAGGTCAGCCAACACCACCTCAGCGTCGAGGAACTCGTAGGCGCAGGCAATGCCGATGCAACCGGAGCCGGTGCACAGATCGAGAATACGGGTGGGGCTCTGCGCCAGCCAGGGCTCGAAACGGCGCTCGATCAGCTGCCCGATCGGCGAGCGTGGAATCAGTACGCGCTCGTCGACGCTAAAGGGAAGCCCGCAGAACCAAGACTGCCCAAGCAGATACGCGGTGGGCACGCGTTGTTCGATTCGTCGACGCAGCAAGCCTTGCAGATGCTCCCGCTCGTCATCCTCCAGACGGCAATCGAGGTAGCTGTCGGCCATTTCCCACGGCAGATGCAGAGCGCCGAGCACCAGCTGACGCGCCTCGTCCCAGGCATTGTCCGTGCCGTGGCCAAAGAACAGTTGCTCGGCATGAAAGCGGCTGACGGCCCAGCGAATGTGATCGCGCAAAGTGCGCAAGCGAGAAGGCGAAGCAGTCACGGGGCATCTCCTGTGAAAAGCGCGGAAGTTTAGCCGATGGCTATTCGAATTTCTCAGCGTATATGGCAGCGGTAGTGGCGGATTGCCTGGCATCACCGATTCAGATGGTGAATTCATTAGCTTGGGCAGTTCACATATCGGTCATCTGGCGCCACAATCATGCCCCTCTCAAAACAAGGAGTCAGTCATGTCCAAGCCACAGACCATGCTTCAGCTCAGTGGCCGCAGTTATGCACCGGCGACTCTGGCTAACGCGACCCTTGTGGTCATAGACGTTCAGGAAGAATATCGGACGGGGACTCTCGCACTACCGAACCTGAACTCGGCGCTCGAGGAAATCAGCAGTTTGTTGGCCGCTGCCCGCTCAGCTGGCGCTCCCGTCGTACATGTACATCATCTGGGTATTCCGGGTGGACTGTTCGACCCGCAGGGCCTGCGCGGTCAGATCATGCCGGAGGCGGCGCCACAACCCGGCGAAACCGTGATTGGCAAAACGCTACCCAATGCGTTCGCCGGCACCAGATTGCACGAGCTACTGCAGCAGCATGGCCGTCTCGATCTGATCGTCTGTGGTTTCATGACACACTCCAGCGTCAGCACCACGGTGCGCGCGGCTAAAGACTACGGGTATCGCTGCACCCTCGTGGACAAGGCTTGCGCCACTCGAGACTTGCCGATGGGAGATGGTGCGATCGATGCCGCGCAGGTACATCGCATGGAGATGACCATTCTCGCGGATAACTTCGCCGTATGCGTGGCCGATGCCGGAGCACTGGCGTAAGCCATTGGAGCCGTAAAGCGTTACCTGACATTGAATGAACCTGACCGGGCAGCCCCGGTCACAGCCTGTTCTGACGAGGTAACCGGAATGAAACGAACCGATGGATTCGACGCACGCCGCCTTCGCCCTCGCCAACAGCGGAGCTGGGGGTCACGCCTCGGCGCAGCACTCGGTCTGCTGTTGATCATCTTCGGTGTACTTCTGACGGGCTCTGGCGCGGCCTCGCTGCTAGGCAACGAGGGAGCCTTCGCCAGTATCGCGCTTGATCGCGAAGCTGCCATAACGCTGCTGGCGCTGGGCCTGGTGCTACTGATACTCGGCATGCTCACCAGGCGCCGCGTGCATCGGCGCTTGCGTGAACCTGGCGGATTGAGCATGTCCCCCCGACTGAAAAAGAAGCGCTGAGCGCAGCACAGACTGCCCTTTTCCGTCACTCACGGAATCGCTTGAAGACAAAAGCTTTGGGGTAAAATCGCCGGAAATGCGGAGGCCCCATGCAAGACGATGACTTTTCCCTATTCAAGTCGGCGGTTCGCGGTGTCAAGCCGATCGAGCATGACCGCGCCGACACCGGCAAACCACGCAGCAACAAGGCGCAGATAGCCACACGACGAGCCAACGCCGTAATCAGTGACGGTGAAACCCGCATCGATGGACTTTCCGATCAATTCGTCATCGATGTCGCTGCGGAAGATGAGCTGTATTGGGTACGCGACGGTGTCCAGGACAGTCAGATGCGCAAGCTCAAAGCCGGCCAGATCCCCTTCGAAGGCAGTCTGGATCTGCATGGGCTGAGCGTTGAGAAAGCCCGTGAGCTGCTCTGGGATTTTCTAGCCGAGGCATGCAAGTTCGAGATTCGCTGCGTGCGAGTGACCCATGGCAAGGCCGCGCGGATCGACGGCAAACGCCCCCTGATCAAGAGCCACGTCAACACCTGGCTACGCCAGCATACCCAGGTGCTTGGCTTTGCCTCATGCCTGCCGAGACATGGCGGCACCGGAGCGGTTTATGTATTACTCAAACGCACCATGCTCGAAGGGAGGGATGAGTAGCAGCTTCAAGCTCCGACAGCTCCTGTCGCAGCTTCTAGCGCTGTCATCGTCTTGCTGTTTCCCCTTGCCAGCGCGACGGGTGCATCCTACCCTTCGCGCTTGCGCTCACATGAAGCCCGACAGGTAGCTCAATGTCACTGGAACAACATTACACCGAGATCCTTGGCCAGCTCGGAGAAGACGTCACCCGCGAGGGATTGCTCGACACGCCCAAGCGCGCCGCCAAAGCCATGCAGTATCTATGCAAGGGCTACCAGCAGACGCTGGAAGAAGTCACCAATGGCGCGCTGTTCAGCTCCGATAACAGCGAAATGGTGCTGGTGAAGAACATCGAGCTGTACTCCTTGTGCGAACACCACATGCTCCCCTTCATCGGCAAGGCCCATGTTGCCTATCTGCCCAACGGCAAGGTGCTCGGACTCTCGAAAGTCGCGCGAATCGTCGATATGTACGCTCGCCGCCTACAAATCCAGGAGAATCTCACGCGAGAAATCGCCGAGGCGGTTCAAACGGTTACCGGCGCCTGGGGCGTGGCGGTGGTCATCGAAGCCCAACACATGTGCATGATGATGCGCGGCGTCGAGAAGCAGAACTCCTCAATGGTCACCTCAGTCATGCTCGGACAGTTCCGGGAAAACGCCGCCACTCGCAGCGAGTTTCTCGGTTTGGTCAAGTAAGGGAGGCTTGGAGGCTGGATAGGTTAGATGTTCTCGCCAAACGCTCATCAGCCTATCCCTTACTGCTTGAGCGTGCCGCGTGCCGCTGCCATTTCGTCCGGTCTTAAGCCAAGCCTCCAGCTGCTTTTCTCGTCTTTCTTTAATCGAACATCCCGACGTGCCGCGGATGGCTAGCTATCCGCTGTAGCCACGTGCAGATTGCCGGGTAGTTCTCCAGCTTGAATCCACCCTCTTCAGCTACGTGTGTGTAGGCATACAGCGCGATGTCCGCAATCGAATAATGATCGCCAACAAGGTACGGCGTGCGCAGTAGCTGTTGCTCCATGACATCCAGAGCGTGGTAGCCGTCCAGTTGCTTGGCTGCATATTCATCGAGACGATCATCAGGCAAACCCAGATATACCTTGATGAATCGTGCTACGGCAATGAACGGCTCGTGGCTGTACTGTTCGAAGAACTGCCACTGCAGAACCTGGGTGCGCAGCCGCGGGCTCACGGGCAGGAACTCGGAGCCCTCCGCGAGGAAATTGAGGATCGCATTCGACTCCCAAAGGCAGGTGCCATCCTCCAGTTCGAGCACGGGGATCTTGCCGTTAGGGTTCTTTCTCAGAAACGCCTCCTCACGGCTTTCACCGCGAAGAATATCCACCGGCACCCAGTCGTAATCCCGACCGAGCAGATGCAGCATCAGCTTCACCTTGTAGCAGTTGCCTGACCGGTAGTCGCCATAGACCTTGTACGTCATTTTCCTCTCTCCCAGGGCAACGCAAGCGCCGATATAATTAAGCCGCCTCGACTAGCAGCGCTTCGCGGATCACACCTGCCAGACGGCAGACGCCTTCGGTGAGGCGTTCCGGCGCGACATGACTGAAATTGAGCCGCAAGTACCCTGGATTTTGCTCCGGGTCGACGAAGAACGGTTCGCCAGGCATGAACACCACATCCTGCGCCAGAGCGGAATCGAGCAGCGTTCGGGTATCGATCGGTTGCCTCAATTGCAGCCAAAAGAACAACCCACCCTGCGGCACCTGCCAGTCGGCGAGGTCAATGAAATGTTCCGCCAGCGCAGCCTGCATAGCATCACGGCGCTGACGATAGAAGCCGCGCAGCTCCTCCAGATGCGAACGATACTGCTCGCTGCCGAGCCATTGCAGGGCCTGCCACTGCCCGACGCGATTGGTATGCAGATCGGCTGATTGCTTCAGTCGCAGCAGATAAGGGAACAGATCCGGGGTCGCGATCAGATAACCGACCCGCAACCCCGGCAGCAGCGTCTTGGAGACCGTTCCGGTGTATATCCAGCTTGCCTGGCGCATGCGGCTGACGATGGGTCTGGCGCTGCCTTCGTCGAAAACCAGCTCACGGTAGGGTTCGTCCTCGATCAGAGTCACATTGAACTCATCGAACAGCGCCGCGACCGCGTCACGCTTTTCTTCGCTGTAGCGCACCGCCGAAGGGTTCTGGAAGGTCGGGATGAGATAGGCAAAAGCCGGTTTGTGCTGCTGCAACCGCTGGCGCAGCGCGACCAGCGACGGGCCGTCCGCTTCCTGCGGTACGGCCAGACAATCGGCACCGAACAATTGAAACACTTGTAATGCAGCCAAATAAGTGGGGGCTTCGAGCAACACTTCGGTGCCGCGATCGATAAATAGCTTCGATGCCAGATCCAGCGCCTGCTGGGAACCGCTGACGATAAGTACTTGGCTGGCGGAGCAATCGACACCAAGCGCGCGCGCCTCGGCAGCGATGGCTTCGCGCAGCGCCGGCTCCCCCTCACTCATGCCGTACTGGCCCATGCTCGCCGGCATCTGTGCCCATTCGACCTTC
>DPSI01000389.1 GCA_003527165.1 Pseudomonas sp. | reverse complement strand
GCCGAATTTATTCGGCCATCCAGCGTTGAGGGGTCCGGGATGTTCGGGCATTCGAATGTGCATCCTGTCGAGTGCAGCAGTAGGGCGGGTGAAACCGGGCAAGTAGAGCTAGCATTCCGCATCACTGGCGGGTTTACCCCTACGCTTCTGCGAGGGCAGCGGGATGAAGGTGGCGGGCAGCGCCGCCGGATTGCTTGGCAAAAGCGGCCGAACCAATTCGTCCCGACGGGCCAGGCTCGTTGTAGGGCCGAATTTATTCGGCCATCAGAGGTAGCAGCCACGTCGGGGTTTCGAACCGCGACGTGGAGTCCGGCTAGTGCGAGGTGCCCTCGGCGAATTCAATTTTGTTGCCGACGTTGTATTTGCCGGACGGCTTGTTCATCGGGATGCGCTTGATCTCCTTCAGCGTGCTGGCGTCATAGACGATCAGCGCGCCATCCGTGTCCCAGACGCTCAGCAGGGCGTAGCGGCCATCGTTGGTGAATTCGACATGCGCGGCGTTCTTGCCCGGCATAGGCCGCAGCGTATGGGCAACCTCCAGGGTCTGCTTGTCGATCAGGTGCACGGCATCGTTGTTCGGGCCGAAAAACACGTCGGTCCAGGCGTAGCGCGAGTTCAGGTGGCTGCGCATGAAGAAGCCCGGCCCTTCGGTGGGGATCTCCTTGATCAGTTTCCAGCTCTGCAGATCCAGCACCGAGATCAGCCCCTTGCTCACGTTCGGCGTGGCGAATACCCCCTGGCCGTTGCGCTTCCAATAGATGCCCGAACCCAGGTGCGGCATGCCGGGCAGCGGAATGTCGGTCACCGCGTCGCCGCTATCCAGGTCGATCACCTGACCGCCGAGGGCCTTGCGCGACGTGGCCAGCAGGTAGCGGTAATCCGGGGTGAAGGAAAAGTCGTCGAGGAAGTCGACGGCCTCGATGCGTTGCGGGTGGAAATCCGGCTCGCCAGCGTAGGAAAGCTCCCAGGCCTCCTTCACGTCCTTCAGCGCCACTACGAAGCTGTCACGCGGCGGGGCGGCGTAGACCGCGCTGACCCGCGACGGCGTGCCGTCCGCGGCGGCTGCCGGAATGTGCTTGACCAGCGACAGATCGCGGGCATCCAGTACCACCAGATTGCCCGGCAGGTAATTGCCCACCAGCACCCAGCGGCCGTCGTTGCTGACGGCCAGGTTGCGGGTGTTCAGGCCAGCGCGAACCTCGGCGATCATGGTCAGGTTGTGCAGGTCGTACACGCTGATCCAGCCGTCGCGCGAGGCGAAGTAGACGAAGCGGCCGTCCGGCGAAAATTTCGGCCCGCCATGCAGGGCGAAGTGCGAGGGGAAGTTGGCCAGTTCCTCGAAGCGATCGCCGTCCAGCACGCGCACATGCTGATTTCCGGCCTCGACCACCACGAACAGGTTGAGCGGATCGGCGCCGTGCTGCGGCGTGCTCGGCAACGCATCGACATCGGCCAGGAGGCGATGACTGCCGCGAATCTCGGCGTCGCTCCAGGTCGGTGGCGTTGCGGCGGGCTGGTAGAGGTAGCTGACCAGCCCGTCGATCTGCGCGGTGCTCAGGCGATCGCCAAAGGCTGCCATTTGGCTGGCCGGGCGACCGTTGTGGATCACCTCGCATGCCTCATCCGGCTTGAGGCGACTGAGGCTCTCCGGCAGCACCGCGGGACCGGCGCCGCCGAGGCGATTGATGCCGTGGCAGCTCTGGCAGTGTTGTTCGTACAGCGTGCCGGCTTGCTCCAGAGTGATCACGTCCGGCGCGGCCTCGACTGCGCCGCACAGCGCCAGCAGAACAAACGGGACTACTCGCATAGGGCCTCCGCGACGGCGGGCTCTGCGGGGCATATCGTCAGCATGCGGGCTGGGTGCTCCATGCTGCGCTCGGCAAACAGGCCAACGACCTGGCCGATGACTATCAGCGTCGGGGGCACTAGCTGTCGTTCCTGGGCGATCGCTGACAGCTGCCGGAGGGTGCAGCGCACCACGCGCTGGTCCGGTCGGGTGCCACTGCTGATCAGTGCCGCCGGGGTGTCGATCGGTAGGCCCGCGGCGACCAGGTTGCGTGAGATCTCACCCAGGCTGGCCAGGCCCATGTAGAACACCAGCGTCTGTTTGCCTTCGACGAGCGCGCTCCAAGGCAGTTGCAGCGCGCCGTCTTCCTGCAGATGGCCAGTGATGAACTGGCACGAATGCGCCAGGTCGCGGTGGGTCAGCGGGATGCCGGCGTAGGCGCTGCAACCGGCGGCGGCAGTGACACCGGGGACCACCTGGCCGTTGATGCCGTGCGCGAGCAAATATTGGAGCTCTTCGGCGCCCCGGCCGAAGATGAACGGATCGCCGCCCTTGAGGCGCACCACGCGAAGGTTCTGCTTCGCCAGATCGACCAGCAACCGATTGATCTGCGGCTGCGGCAGGCTGTGGTAGCCGCTGGTCTTGCCGACATAGTGGCGTGCGCAGGTGGCGGGCAGCAGTCGCATCAAGCTGTCGCTCACCAGCCGGTCATAGACCACTGCGTCGGCTTGCTGCAGCAGGTTCCAGGCGCGCAGAGTGAGCAGCCCGGGGTCGCCGGGGCCGGCGCCGACCAAGGCGACTTCGCCAGCGGCCAGCGTGGCGCCGAGCGAAGCGGGGAGGGTATTTGGCTGATCCATGCGATCTCCTGGGTTTTCATCAGGCTGGCGGTAGGTCTGGGGCGGCCTCGGAGCCGCTCTCATGTCAGATGGCGACGCTGGGAATGCACGGCGATGGCGGCATACCGATCTCCTGGTCGCTGAGGTAGCAGCCGGGGTCTTCGCCCCACAGGTTGCCTTCGGCCCAGGCGCGGGTGCGGGTGTTGCCGTTGCAGATCGGCAGCCAGCGGCATTCGGCGCAGCGACCGCCGACCGCACGGGGGTGTTGGCGCAGTGCACTCAGCAGTGGCTCGGGGCGTTCCAGCCACAGCTCGCGAAACGACTGTCGGCGTACATTGCCGACCGTGTGCTGCCACCAATAGGTGTCCGGGTGCACGTCGCCGATGTTGTCGATATTGGCGATGCCGCTGCCCGACGCGTTGCCGCCCCAGGCACGCAGCAGGCACTCGAGCCGGCCACGGTGGTGCGGCAGTTTGGCTTCGACCCATTGCAGCAGCAGGATGGCGTCGGCATCGTTGTTGCCGCTGACGAAGTCGGTCTCGCGGCCGTGTTGAATATCATCCCAGGCCTGTTCGAACAGCTGGTGCATGGCGTCGCGGGTCATCTGGTGATGGGTGTCGGCCTTGCGGCTGCGCTTGCCGCGACCGCTGTAGTTGAGGTGCGAGAGGTAGAACTTCTGCACGTCGTGTTCGCGCATCAGCGTCAGCAGGGCCGGCAGTTGCGGGTAGTTGTTCTGGGTCAGGGTGGTGCGCAGGCCGATGCGGATGCCGTGTTGGCGGCACAGGTCGATGGCATGCATCGATGCCGCGAAGCTGCCCTTGAGCTGACGCCAGTCGTCATGCACCGCTTCCAGCCCGTCGATGCTGATGCCCACGTAGTCGTATTGCGCAGCGGCGATGCGCTCGATGTTGCCCTCGTCGATCAGCGTGCCGTTGGTCGACAGCGCGACGAAGAAGCCGCGCAGACGTGCGTATTCGGATAACTCGAAGATGTCGTCGCGCAGCAGCGGCTCGCCGCCGGAAAGAATCAGCACGCGAACGCCGGCTTCGTGCAGGTCATCGATGACCTTGAGTGCTTCGCCGGTATTCAGTTCGTCGCGGAAGACGCTGTCCGCCGAGGTCGCGTAGCAATGCTTGCAGGTCAGGTTGCAGCGGCGCAACAGGTTCCAGATCACCACTGGCGGCCGGCTCGCGCCCGTGCTCCGCGCGCCCAGTACTGGCATGGCTGGCCGGGCGAGGGCGCGCAGGTAATGGCTGATTCTCAACATGGGCGTCTTCCTCCCGCATCACGCTTGGTTGCGTGGCTCGTTGAATGCAGCATCTCTGAGCGGCCTGGTTCGATCCTTGATCGGAAACAATAAAGCCAGGGTCTGGATAAGGACATTTGGCAGCCGAGTGGCGAGCCTCTCTGATCTGATTCCGCGTGAACCAGGAAAGGACCGGCCTCAGGCGTCTTCGTAGGGGCGAATTTATTTACCCAGAAGTACAACGCCAGCGGATCAATGCGAGGCCGAGCGGGTAACGCATGGGCGAACAAGTTCGCCCCTACAGAGAGCAGAACCAGGCGGTGTGGAGCTGGCTCAGGCGCCTTCGTAGGGGCGAATTTATTCGCCAACTGGTTATGGATCACATCAGATCAGCCGTCCTTGGCTTTCCCTGGTCTGACCGCACCCACACGCAACCCCGTCTTCTTGAGAATGCGGCTGCTGACCAGCATGTCTTCTGCGCGGCAGGCGCTGCCGAGCAGCTGGCGGATTTGGGCGCGGTAGGCGTCGATTTCTTCGGCGCTGCGGCCGTGGACCATGGCGAACAGGTTGTAGGGCCAGTCCTGCTGGCGCGGCCGGCGGTAGCAGTGGCTGACGAAGGGCTGCGAGCCGATCAGCGGGCCGAGGCGGGCCATTTCGGCATCGTCCACGTCCCAGACGGTCATGCCGTTGTGCCGATAGCCGAGGCGGTAGTGGTTGGGCACCGCGGCGATGCGCCGGATCGCGCCCTCGGCTTGTAGCTGCTGTAGCAGTTCCAGGATGGCCTCGACGCTGATCGCCAGCCGTTCGGCCAGCCAGGCCCAAGGATCGTCTACCAGCGGCAGGCCCGCTTCGGTGAGTTCGACCAGGCGTGTCGACAGCTCTTTCGGGTCAGGCAGGCCGGAATGCTCCGACGGACCAACGGGCCCAGACTGACCGGCCGTGTCAGACTGGGAAGTGCAGGCCGACATGGTAGGTCTCCTCCTTGGGCAGGTTGAGCACCGGCAGGCCAGTCTGCGCCTCGATCTGGGTAATGGTCTGGGCGATGCCGTCCGGTGTTGCGCAGCCGAGCACGAACCACATGTTCCAGGCGTGCTCACGGCGGTAGTTGTGGGCCACCTCGGGCATCGCCATCAGTTGCTCGGCCACTGCGTCGAAGTGTTCCTCCGGCACCGCCAGCGCGGCCAGGGTGAAGGCGCCGCCCAGGCGCTCGATGTCGAACATCGGGCCGAAGCGGGTCAGAGTGCCGTCGTCCAGCAGCGCCTGCAGCCGTTCGCGCAGCGCTCGGGAGTCGGCACCTAATTCCTCGGCAAGGGCTTGCCACGGATGGCGCACCAGCGGCAGGCCATGTTGCAGGCGGTTGATCAGGCGGCGATCGAGGTCATCCATAGGCCTGCTCCAGCGCAACGGGTGGTGCATAGCGGCCACCGCATTGCTTGAACGCGCGGGTGCTGAACAGCAATTGGTGCGGTACGTCGCTCAGCCCATGTTCGGCCAGCAATGCCTCGATTAGCGCGCAGACCTGCTGGCGCTCGCGGCCATGAACCATGCAGAACAGGTTGTAGGGCCAGTCTGGCATCCGCCGTGGGCGCTGATAGCAGAGGTTGATGCCGGCGGCTTGGCCAAGGCTGCGCCCGACCGCGTCGACCTGATCATCCGGGACGTTCATTACCAGCATGGCGTTGGCACGAAAACCCATGGCGCGATGCTTGAGCACCAGGCCCACGCGGCGGAACAGACCGCTCTCGCTCCATCGGCGGACCTGTTCGAGCACCGCCTCTTCGCTGGCACCGACGCGCTCGGCCAGTACCTGATAAGGGCGCGCGGCCAGTGGGAGTCCGGCTTCGAGCAGACGGCGCAACTGCAGGGCCTGGAAGTCGTTCAGGAACGAGGTCATAAGGCATCTCCAATGG
>DPSI01000390.1 GCA_003527165.1 Pseudomonas sp. | reverse complement strand
GATCAAAGTGGTCGGCGGCTATCACGATCTCGCGACCTTTATTAGCGGCGTATCGAGCTTGCCGCGGATCGTTACCCTGCATGATTTCGAGATAAAGCCGGAAAGCGGAAATTCATCGTCCAAGTTGCGTATGAGCATCCTGGCCAAGACCTACCGCTACAACGACAAGGGGCTGCAGAAATGAATGGAGCCCGAGTTGTCGCGCTGGGCCTGAGCCTGGCATTGCTGGGCGGATGCGATGCCGGCGGAGATTTCGACGATCTGCGTGCATATATGAGCGAAGTGCGAGCCAAGCCGAAAGGCTCGATCGAGCCACTGCCTGCCTTCTTGCCCTATGAGGCTTTTACCTATAGCGCTGCGTCGCTGCGCCATCCGTTTCAGCCGCCGATGAGGATCGATCTGACCCAGCGGCAGAAGGGCTCAAAAGACATTCAGCCTGACGAAACGCGCATCAAGCAGTTTCTCGAGCAGTTCAATATCGAAAACTTCGTCATGGTCGGCACGTTGACCAATGATGCAGGTAAGTACGCCTTGGTCAAAGGCGGCGACGGGGTTCACCGAGTCAAGGTCGGTGACTATCTGGGGCGCAACCATGGTCGCATCGTTGAGATCAGTGAGGCCGAGGTGGATGTGCTTGAAATCGTTCCGGACGGAGAGGGTGGGTGGCTTGAGCGTCCGCGTAGCCTGACCTTGAAAGAGCGCTCCTGAGTCATGGCAAAAATGGAAAACCTATACCGGTCTGCACAACGGAAGCCCTTTATGAATACCACTCTCTCTCGTCTCGGCTTGTCCTTGCTGGCGGCGATCATCTCGCCTGCGCTGCTGGCCGCGAATCTGAATTCGCTTGACGTCGCGTCGCTACCCGGTGACCGCGTTGAGCTGAAGCTGGCCTTCGACGAGCCAGTGCCGGCGCCACGCGGCTATACGCTCGACCAGCCGGCGCGCATCGCCCTCGATTTACCAGGCGTTTCCAGCAAACTGGCGTCCAAGAGCCACGAGCTCGGCGTCGGCAATGCGCGGAGTGTGACGGTGGTCGAGGCCCAGGGGCGCACCCGCCTCATCGTGAACCTCACCTCTCTGGTTCCCTATTCGACTCGTGTAGACGGGAACCATCTGTTCGTCGTGCTCGGCGAAAGCGGCGCGTCATCGGCTGCGGTTGCGGTCGCTCCGGTGGTGCCGGTGCGCAAGTCCGCACCGGTCGCCTCAATGGCTGCGAGCCAATCGATCAGCAACGTCGATTTTCGCCGTGGAGACGATGGTGCCGGTAATGTGATTATCACGCTGTCGGACCCCTCTATCAGCCCGAGCATCGAGGAGCAGGGCGGTAAAATTCGCGTCTCCTTCGCCAAGACCCAATTGCCGGAGCCGCTACGTGTCCGGCTGGACGTGCAAGACTTTGCTACTCCGGTCAAATTTGTCGATGCGAGCAGCAAGGCCGATGGCGCGAGTATCGCTATCGAGCCCAGCGGGCGATACGACTACCTTGCGTATCAGACCGACGACAAATTGACTATCAGCGTCAAGCCGCTGAGCGAAGTTGACGCCGAGAAACGCAAAGCCGAGCATTTCACCTATTCTGGAGAGAAGCTGTCGCTGAACTTCCAGGACATCGATGTTCGCTCTGTACTGCAGCTGATTGCAGACTTTACCGATCTCAATCTGGTAGCCAGCGATACCGTGCAAGGCAATATCACGCTGCGTTTGCAAAATGTGCCATGGGATCAGGCGCTGGATCTGGTGTTGAAAACCAAGGGGCTTGATAAGCGGCAGGTGGGCAACGTCCTGCTGGTCGCCCCGGCAGACGAGATCGCTGCGCGTGAGCGCCAGGAGCTTGAGTCGCAGCGTCAGATTGCCGAACTGGCACCCCTGCGTCGCGAGGTCGTGCAGGTCAATTATGCGAAGGCGGCTGATATTGCGCGGCTATTCCAGTCGGTCACTGATAAAGGCGGTGAAAGCGAGGATCGTGGTTCGATTGCAGTGGATGACCGAACCAACAATATCATCGCCTACCAGACTCAGGAGCGTCTTGATGAGCTCCGTCGTATCGTCGCCCAGCTCGACATTCCGGTGCGCCAGGTGATGATCGAGGCCCGTATCGTCGAAGCTAACGTCGATTACGACAAGAGCTTGGGTGTCCGTTGGGGGGGCTCGCAGGTTTTTGCCAATGGGCGAGGGCTTGTGTACGGAAATGATGAATCGGGTGATGAAAACGGTGATTCTGGCGCAGACAGCAATGGCAACATTCCGTTTGTTGATTTGGGTGTTGCGAATGCTACGTCCGGCATCGGAATTGGCTATATCACCGATAACCTTATTCTGGACCTTGAGCTTTCGGCCATGGAGAAATCCGGAAACGGTGAAGTCGTTTCCCAGCCGAAGGTCATGACTGCCGACAAGGAGACGGCCAAAATTCTCAAAGGATCTGAAATCCCTTATCAAGAAGCCAGCTCTAGCGGCGCTACCTCGACCACCTTCGTAGAGGCCGCGCTATCGCTCGAAGTTACGCCGCAGATTACACCAGACAATCGAATCATCATGGAGGTGAAAGTCACCAAGGATGAGCCTGATTTTGCCAATGACGTCAACGGAACCCCGACTATTCGCAAGAACGAGGTGAATGCCAAGATTCTGGTGAACGATGGCGAAACCGTGGTAATTGGCGGAGTATTCTCCAATACTCAGAGCAGATCGGTGGACAAGGTTCCTTTCCTGGGTGATCTGCCGTATCTTGGCCGCATGTTTAGGCGGGACATTGTGTCTGACGCAAAGTCTGAGCTTCTTATCTTCCTGACGCCAAGAATCCTTAATCATCAGGCCATCGCAGTGAATCGTTGATTGGTGGAAAATATCTTTCTCGTGGGCCCGATGGGAGCCGGTAAAAGCACCATCGGGCGGCTGCTCGCCAAGGAGCTTCGTCTGCCCTTTCGGGACTCCGACAAGGAGATCGAGCAGCGAACGGGCGCCAGCATTCCGCTGATATTCGACGTGGAGGGTGAGCAGGGTTTCCGTGAGCGGGAGCATGCAGCCATCGAGGATCTGTGCCAGATGCGGGGTGTCGTGCTGGCAACAGGTGGCGGTGCGGTGCTAAGACCGGATAATCGCCAAGTGTTACGTGCGGGTGGCCGAGTGATCTACCTTTGCACCTCGGTCGAGCAACAGCTCGACCGTACTTCTCGGGACCGCAATCGCCCACTATTGCAAGCGCCCAATCCGCGCGAGGTCCTGACCGGACTGATGGCGGTGCGGGACCCTCTGTACCGGGAAATCGCGGATATTATTGTCCAGACGGATGAGCGTCCCCCGCGCCTGGTGGTGGTGGAGATCCTCGATCAGCTTCATTCCCTGGCGCCTCGTGAAAGCCTGGGGCGATCTGCGCTATCCTAGCCCCTTTTAATCGTGGGGGCCCTATGCAGACTCTACATGTCGATCTCGGCGAGCGTAGCTATCCGATCTTAATTGGCGAGCAGCTCATCGATCGCGGTGAGCTGTTGTCCCGCCACATCCGCGGCAAGCAAGTTGCTATTGTTACCAACGACACCGTTGCGCCGCTCTATCTCGAGCGGCTTTCGCGCAGCCTCTCCGAATATGGAACTATTCCGGTCGTGCTTCCCGATGGAGAGGCATACAAGAACTGGCAAACATTGCAGTCGATCTTCGATGCGCTACTCGCCGCCAGGCTCGACCGCAACACCACGATTATCGCGCTAGGTGGCGGCGTTATTGGTGATATGGCTGGTTTCGCGGCCGCCAGCTACCAGCGCGGTGTCGACTTTATCCAGATTCCAACAACGCTCCTGTCTCAGGTCGACTCCTCGGTGGGCGGCAAGACGGGCATCAATCATCCGCTCGGCAAGAACATGATCGGTGCCTTCTATCAGCCGCAGGCAGTGCTGATCGACACCGCCACCCTGGCGACACTGCCGTCGCGGGAGTTGTCGGCCGGCCTGGCTGAGGTCATCAAATATGGCCTTATCTGTGACGAGCCGTTCTTGGGATGGCTCGAAGAAAACATCGACAAGCTTCGAGGGCTGGACCAGGCGGCGCTGACCGAAGCAATACGACGCTCCTGTGCGGCAAAGGCGAGGGTAGTCGGTGCGGATGAGCGGGAGTCGGGCATTCGCGCAACGCTCAATCTCGGTCATACGTTCGGCCATGCCATCGAAACCCATCAAGGTTACGGTGTCTGGCTGCATGGCGAGGCGGTATCGGCGGGCATGGTCATGGCCCTCGAGATGTCCCGGCAACTCGGCTGGATCAGTGCTGATGAGCGAGACCGTGCTGTGCGCTTGCTGTCGCGTGCCGGTCTGCCGGTGGTGCCTCCGGCCAATATGCGTGCCGAGGATTTTCTCAAGCATATGGCGGTCGACAAGAAGGTCCTGAATGGGCAGTTGCGGTTGGTACTGCTCAAACGGCTGGGCGAAGCCGTGGTAACGAGCGACTTCCCTCGCGACGTGTTGGAAGCCGCATTGAACGTCAACTACGACGCGCTTACGCAAGAGTCGAAAACCTAAGAGATTTCCATGACCAGTTTGTCTGCCGACGATTCGTACCTGAACCATTACGGGTTCAGTCATGATCCTTTCGCTGCTCGCGTGCCCGGCTTCAAGTTCTTCCCGGCTCAGCGCAAGCCTGTGTTGGGGCAGTTGCATCACCTCGCGCGCTACAGCCAGTTGTTGCTGGTGGTCACAGGGCCGGAAGGGAGTGGCAAGACCCTCGTGCGACAAGCGCTTGTTGCAAGCAGCAACAAGCAGGCCGTTCAGAGCGTCGTCATTTCGCCGCAGGAAACCATCGACTCGAACATCGTTTTACAGCAGATCGCGCAAGCGCTCGGCAGTCAGCGCGCCGACTTCGATTCGATCATGGCCCAGGTCATTCAGTTGGCGCTGACCGGGCAAGAGGTTTACCTGCTGGTCGACGATGCCGAACGGCTTACCGGTGCTGCCGTCGAAACACTGTTGCGATTGGCTCAGGGCAACCCTGAAGGGCGGCCGCATGTCTTTTTGTTTGGCGAGCATGCATTAGTGGCGCGCCTGGAGGCGCTGGTCGAGGGCGAGGAGCGCTTTCATGTAATCGCGCTTCAGCCCTACGAAGAGGACGAGACCCGTGAATATCTGGCGTTGCGCCTCGAAGGTGCCGGCGGCGGGCTGGACTGCTTCAGCGACGAGCAGATCGCGCGAATCCACGCCGATTCCGGCGGCTGGCCTGGCGCTATAAATCAGGCGGCCCGAGACGAGCTTCTCGAGGCGATGCAGCAGTCCAAGGGGCGTCGAAAATCGGCTGGGTGGAGCTTGCCGCTACCGATGAAGCATCTACTGGCTTTGGTTGCTGTGGTTTGTATCGTCGTGATTGCGCTGCTCATGCGTGATTCGGGCGATAAAACCGTGGCGCCTGCCACCACCAGTTTGCCGCTCGATGTGGGCGGAGCGGCCGACTCGCAGTCACTGGAACCGGCGACCGGAGAGCTTGCAGATGGACGGGGTCCCGCGTCTGACGTCGCCCAGTCCGAGCCCGATCAGCCGCTTATGCGTGAGCCGCTCGCCGCTGCCGGCAGTGCGGAACCGGATGATCCGTCGACGCCGGAAGTGGCCGAACCGATAGCTGCCGAACCGGCGCGCGATCCCATTGACGCTCCGGCTGAAAATGCAGGCTCTGCTGCGGTTCGCGGCCCGGCCGTTGAATCCTCCCCGGCACGCGAGGTGCCGCAGCCGCGACAGATCGCCGCGAAGCCTGCCGCAACTGCACCTACGGCGAACTGGTATGCCAGCCAGCCCAAAACCAATTACCTTGTTCAAGTGTTAGGTACGCGTACGCAGAGCAACGCTGAGGCGTTGGTCAAACAGCACGGCGAGGGCTTTCGGTATTTCGCCAAGCAGCACGAGGGTAAGCCCTTGTATGTTGTCACCTATGGCAGTTTCGCCAGCCGCAATGCTGCGTTGGAGGCCATCAAGGCGTTGCCGGCGTCGTTGAGGGCAGGCAAGCCTTGGGCGCGTAGTTTCGCCAGCGTGCAGCAGGAAATCGCACAGGCCCGCTAATGGCCGCCCCAAAAAGGTGCGCAATGCACTTTTTTGGGGCTTGCAAAAATAAAATTGTGTCGTTCTACCGGGCTTTGTAAACTGCTCCCCCTTTTGCCCACGTGTATGACGGGGCGGTTCCGTGCGCCGTCAATAAGGGGTTGATTTACAACGCATTTAGCTGGTGGAGTGCCTATGAGAGCAGGTCTGTTTCGTCCTGAAGAGTTCAAGGATAACTGCGGCTTCGGTCTGATCGCCCACATGCAGGGCGAGGCAAGCCATCACCTGCTTCAGACCGCTATTCAATCCCTCACCTGCATGACTCACCGAGGCGGCATCAACGCTGACGGTAAGACCGGCGATGGCTGTGGCCTGCTGATGCAGAAGCCCGATGCGTTCCTGCGCGCCATGGCCAAGCAGCACTTCGATACCGATCTGCCGGCGCTCTATGCCGTCGGCATGATCTTTCTCAGCCAGGACGCGGCCAAGGCGGACGTGGCCCGCGCCACCCTCAACGAACAGATTGCGGCCCAGGGGCTGGCCCTGGTCGGCTGGCGCGAGGTGCCGGTCGATACCACCGTGCTGGGTCGCCTGGCGCTGGAGCGCCTGCCGCGCATCGAACAGGTGTTCGTCTCGGCTGAAGGCCTCTCCGAGCGCGACTTCGGCATCAAGCTGTTCTTTGCCCGCCGACGTGCTGAAGTCGCGCTGGCCGGCGACAAGGAATTCTACGTCTGCAGCCTCTCCGACAAGGACATCATCTATAAAGGCCTGATGATGCCGGCCGACCTGGCGCAGTTCTATCCCGATCTCGGCGACGAGCGTCTGGCGACCGCCATCTGCGTATTCCATCAGCGCTTCTCCACCAACACGATGCCGCAGTGGCCGCTGGCCCAGCCGTTCCGCTTCCTCGCCCACAATGGTGAAATCAACACCATTACGGGTAATCGCAACTGGGCGCAGGCGCGTCGGCTGAAATTCGCTAACGAGCTGTTGCCGGACCTGGAAAGCCTCGATCCGCTGGTCAATCGCACCGGCTCCGACTCCTCGAGCATGGACAACATGCTGGAGTTGTTGGTCACCGGCGGGATGGATTTGTTCCGTGGCCTGCGCATGATCATTCCGCCGGCCTGGCAGAACGTCGAGACCATGGATCCCGACCTTCGGGCGTTCTACGAATTCAACTCCATGCACATGGAGCCGTGGGATGGTCCCGCTGGCGTGGTGCTCACCGACGGCCGCCACGCGATCTGCTTGCTCGACCGCAACGGCTTGCGCCCGGCGCGTTGGGTAACCACTACTAATGGCTACATCACCCTGGCGTCCGAAGTTGGCGTGTGGGATTACAAGCCGGAAGACGTAATCGCCAAGGGTCGCGTAGGGCCGGGTCAGATCCTGGCGGTCGATACCGAAACGGGGCAGGTACTGCATACCGATGACATCGACAACCGCCTGAAGTCTCAGCATCCGTACAAGAGCTGGTTGCGCCAGAACGCGCTGCGCATCCAATCGACCCTGGACGATAACGACCACGGTTCGGCGTTCTACGATGCCGACCAGCTCAAGCAGTACATGAAGATGTTCCAGGTCACCTTCGAGGAGCGCGACCAGGTACTGCGCCCGCTCGCCGAGCAGGGCCAGGAAGCGGTCGGGTCCATGGGTGACGACACACCGATGGCGGTGCTGTCGCGTCGGGTACGCTCGCCGTATGACTACTTCCGTCAGCAGTTTGCGCAGGTCACCAACCCACCGATCGATCCGCTGCGTGAATCCATCGTGATGTCGCTGGAAACCTGCCTGGGTGCCGAGCGCAATGTCTTCGAAGAAACCGCCGATCATGCCAACCGTGCGATCCTGACCACTCCGGTGATCTCGCCGGCGAAGTGGCGGACGATCATGGAGCTCGACCGCGCAGGCTTCGAGCGCCAGCTGATCGACCTCAACTACGATGAATCCATCGGCCTCGAAGCCGCGGTGCGCAACATCGCCGATCAGGCCGAGGAAGCCGTGCGCAGCGGCAAGGTCATGCTGATCCTCAGCGACCGCAATATCGTGCCGGGCAAGCTGCCGGTGCATGCGTCGCTGGCGGTGGGTGCGGTGCATCACCGTCTGATCGAAACCGGCCTGCGCTGCGACTGCAACATCCTGGTGGAAACCGCCACCGCACGTGATCCGCATCACTTCGCGGTGCTGATCGGCTTTGGCGCGACGGCGGTCTATCCCTTCCTCGCCTTCGAAGTGCTGGGCGATCTGATCCGCACTGGCGAAGTGCTGGGCGACCTCTACGAGGTGTTTAAGCACTACCGCAAGGGGATCTCCAAGGGGTTGCTGAAGATCATCTCGAAGATGGGCATCTCGACCATCACCTCGTACCGCGGTGCCCAGCTGTTCGAAGCCGTGGGTCTGGCCGATGAAGTCGTCGACGTCAGTTTCCGTGGCGTCGCCAGCCGTATCAAAGGTGCGCGCTTCGGCGATCTGGAAGCCGAGCAGAAAGCACTCGCGACCGAGGCCTGGAGCACCCGCAAGCCGATCCAGCAAGGTGGCCTGTTGAAGTTCGTCTATGGTGGCGAATATCACGCTTACAACCCCGACGTGGTCGCGGCGCTGCAGGTTGCCGTGCAGGAGGGCGACTATCACCGCTTCAAGGAATACACCACGCTGGTTGACCAGCGTCCGGCGGCGATGCTGCGCGACCTGCTCAAACTCAAGGTGTCGGACCAGCCCCTGGCACTCGAGGAGGTCGAGCCGCTCGAGCAGATCCTCAAGCGCTTCGACTCTGCCGGTATTTCGCTCGGCGCGCTGTCCCCGGAGGCCCACGAAGCGATCGCTGCGGCGATGAATCGCATCGGCGCACGTTCCAACTCGGGCGAGGGTGGTGAAGACCCGTCGCGTTACGGCACCGTCCGCAGCTCCAAGATCAAGCAGGTGGCCACCGGCCGTTTCGGCGTGACGCCGGAATATCTGGTCAATGCCGAGGTGTTGCAAATCAAGGTCGCCCAGGGCGCCAAGCCCGGCGAAGGCGGCCAGCTTCCGGGCGGCAAGGTCAACGGCCTGATCGCCAAGCTGCGCTATGCGGTGCCGGGTGTTACGTTGATTTCACCGCCGCCACACCACGATATCTATTCGATCGAGGATCTGGCGCAGCTGATTTTCGACCTCAAGCAGGTCAACCCCAAGGCACTGGTATCGGTCAAGCTGGTAGCCGAGCCCGGCGTCGGAACCATTGCCGCCGGGGTAGCCAAGGCCTACGCAGATCTAATTACCATTTCCGGTTACGACGGCGGCACCGGCGCTTCGCCGCTGACCTCGATCCGTTATGCCGGCTCTCCCTGGGAGCTCGGTCTGGCCGAGACACACCAGACCCTGCGTGGCAATGACCTGCGTGGCAAGGTTCGAGTGCAAACCGACGGCGGCTTGAAGACCGGCCTCGACGTGGTCAAGGCTGCCATCCTGGGTGCCGAAAGCTTTGGCTTCGGTACTGCACCGATGATCGCGCTGGGCTGCAAGTACCTGCGCATCTGCCATCTGAACAACTGCGCTACCGGTATCGCCACGCAGAACGATCAGTTGCGCAAGGACCATTTCATCGGCACAGTCGATATGGTGGTCAACTTCTTCACCTTCGTCGCCGAGGAAACCCGCGAATGGCTGGCCAGGCTGGGCGTGCGCAGCTTGCAGGAGCTGATCGGGCGTACTGATCTGCTCGAATTGCTGCCGGGTGAGACCGCCAAACAGAACCATCTCGACCTGACGCCTCTGCTCGGCAGCGATTACATTCCTGCCGACAAGCCGCAGTTCTGCGAAGTGGAGAAAAACCCGCCATTCGACCAGGGCCTGCTGGCCGAAGAAATGGTCAAGCTCGCGCGTGCGGTCATCGACGCCAAGAGCGGCGGCGAATTCGAACTGGAAATCTGCAACTGCGACCGCTCCATCGGTGCGCGTGTGTCCGGTGAAATTGCCCGGGTGCACGGAAACCAGGGCATGAAGGATGCGCCGGTCACGTTCCGCTTCAAGGGCACGGCGGGTCAGAGTTTCGGCGTCTGGAACGCCGGCGGCCTGCATCTGTATCTTGAAGGGGATGCCAACGACTATGTCGGCAAGGGCATGACCGGCGGCAAGCTGGTGATTACCCAGCCGAAGAGCAGCGGATTCGAATCGCAGCATTCAGCCATCATCGGTAACACCTGCCTGTATGGCGCCACCGGCGGCAAGCTGTTCGCCGGCGGCACCGCTGGCGAGCGCTTTGCTGTGCGTAACTCCGGTGCGCATGCGGTCGTGGAAGGCACCGGCGATCACTGCTGCGAATACATGACCGGCGGCTTCGTCTGTGTGCTCGGCAAGACGGGCTACAACTTCGGTTCCGGCATGACCGGCGGTTTCGCCTATGTGCTCGATATGGACAATAGCTTCGTCGACCGGGTGAACAATGAGTTGGTAAACCTGCAGCGCATCACGGGTGAGGCGATGGAAGCCCACCGTAGCCATCTGCAAGAGGTGCTGCGCGAGTATGTCGCCGAAACCGGCAGCGCGTGGGGGGCGAAACTCCTGGAGAACCTCGACGACTACCTGCGTCGTTTCTGGCTGGTCAAGCCGAAGGCGGCCAACCTGGCATCGCTGCTGTCGACCACTCGGGCCAACCCCCAATAATAAGCAGATTCAAGCGGCAAGCCTCGGCCATGCGTTCGAGGCCCGCCCCGCTCCGTGATTGTCATGCAGCTAGCAGCCTTGGGCTTGCGGCTGCCGCTAAGAGGTTTTGAAATGACTGAACGTCTGAATAACGACTTCCAGTTCATCGAAGTCGGGCGCAAGGATCCGAAGAAGAAGCTGCTGCGCCAGCGCAAGAAAGAGTTCGTCGAGATCTATGAACCCTTCAAGCCACAGCAGGCTTGCGAGCAGGCCCATCGCTGCCTGGGTTGCGGCAACCCCTATTGCGAGTGGAAGTGCCCGGTTCACAACTACATACCGAACTGGCTGAAGCTGGTCTCCGAAGGCAATATCCTCGCCGCCGCGGAGCTGGCGCACCAGACCAATACCTTGCCGGAAGTCTGCGGACGTGTTTGCCCACAGGATCGTCTGTGCGAAGGCGCCTGTACGCTCAATGATGGCTTCGGCGCCGTCACCATCGGTTCGGTAGAGAAGTACATTGCCGATACCGCGTTTGCCATGGGTTGGCGCCCCGATATGTCCAAGGTCAAGCCGACTGGGAAAAAGGTCGCGATCATTGGTGCTGGTCCAGCCGGTCTCGGCTGTGCCGACGTACTGGTGCGCAGTGGTGTGACACCGGTGGTGTTCGACAAGAACCCGGAAATCGGTGGCCTGCTGACCTTCGGCATTCCCGAATTCAAGCTGGAAAAAAGCGTTCTCAGCCGGCGTCGCGAAATCTTCGGCGGCATGGGTATCGAATTCCGCCTTAACACTGAAGTCGGTAAGGACATCAGCATCGAGCAGTTGCTGGCCGACTACGATGCGGTCTTCATGGGCATGGGTACCTACACTTACATGAAGGGTGGCTTCCCGGGCGAAGACCTGCCCGGTGTGCACGACGCGCTGGACTTCCTGATCGCCAACGTTAATCGCAACCTCGGCTTCGAAAAGTCGCCGGAAGACTTTGTCGACATGAAGGGCAAGAAGGTCGTGGTGCTCGGCGGCGGCGACACGGCGATGGACTGCAACCGCACCTCCATCCGTCAGGGTGCAAAGAGCGTCACCTGCGCCTACCGACGTGACGCGGCGAACATGCCGGGCTCGCGCAAGGAAGTGAAGAATGCCAAGGAGGAGGGCGTCAAGTTCCTGTTCAACCGCCAGCCCATCGCTATCGTCGGCGAAGGCAAGGTCGAGGGCGTCAAGGTGGTCGAGACCCGTCTCGGCGCGCCGGATGCCCGTGGTCGTCGCAGTCCCGAGCCGATTCCAGGTTCCGAGGAAGTGCTGCCGGCCGATGCCGTGGTCATTGCCTTCGGTTTCCGGCCGAGCCCGGCCGACTGGTTCGAAGGCCAGAATATCCAGACCGACAATCAGGGCCGTGTCGTGGCGCCGGAGATGGGCCAGTTCAAGCACCAGACCAGCAACCCGAAAATCTTTGCCGGCGGCGATATGGTGCGCGGTTCCGATCTGGTGGTGACGGCGATCTTCGAAGGCCGTCAGGCGGCTGAAGGGATTCTGGACTATCTGGACGTTTGAAGGGAGCTGGGAGCCTGAACTGAAAGCTTGAAGTAGAGCAGACCAGCTTCGGGTTCTGGTCTCCTGATTCGCTTCCAGCTTTCAGCCCCGTCTGACCTGAATCAAGCCCCTGGATAAAAGGCACGGCG